>DATEVI010000352.1:0-5312 GCA_035281865.1 Geobacteraceae bacterium
TTTCTTATTTCCGCCGAATCCCCAACTCCGTTTACGGCCAGGAGTTCAACGCACGGGACACCGTCCCAGTCCCTGCGCTCTGGTTGGAGGACGTCCCCGTCTCCGTAACATACCTCGAACTCCCTGCCGCCCTCCCCCATCACCCGTCCGAAGAGCCCGTTTACAAAAGAAACGATACCTTCACGGGACCGGAATGACTCCTGAAAGTAGAGGTTTTGCCCTCCACCCCCCGCAACCTCCTGCTGAGAGCGAACAAACACCGTCACATCGGCGCCGCGGAACAGATAGATGGACTGCTTCGGATCTCCGACGATGAAAAGTCGCTGTTCCGGACCGCACAGAAGGCTTACCAGTTCCTTTTGAAGCTGATTGGTATCCTGGAATTCGTCCACCATGACAACCGCAAAGGCGCGTCGGTACTCCTCCAGCAGCCTGATTTCGAGCAGAAGCAGGTCACGGGTTCTGATCTGGAGGTCTTAGAAGTCCAGGGCACCCTGCCCTTCCTTGCACTTCATATAGGCGAGATCCAGTTTTTCCAGGAGGGACAGCAGAGCATATATGACGGGACTGCTCCGTACCTGGAAAAATGCATGGTCAATGGCGGTGAGGCACTCCGACAGCCGGTCCCTGAGCGGCTTTTCCTTGCCCCAATTCCCGGCTATGCAGCTCTGCATTGAGCAGAGTATGGCGGGCATGCCCATGTTTTGTAAGGATATTTCGTTTTTCTTGCACATTTCGGGGAGAATGCGCAGTTTCCGGTGAAAGAGAAGTTCCTTCCCCTGAAGAATCCTTTGCACTTCGGGAATGAGACTCCCGAGGAGCTCTGTGTTCCCGGCAAACTGTCTCTCAGCCGCGCTCTTCCACTGCTCGACCTGCAGTATTATGTCGCTGATGTCGTTGCCGCTGCCGCTCCGGACCCGGTGCAGATCTACCAGATGTTCCCTCAGGCCTTTTCCCCGGCCCCTGCCGGAAAGGGGGAACTGGTCGAGCAAAAGCCGTATTTCTTCGCTCTGTGTCTTGAGTTCACTCTCCAGAACTTGATCTACGGCCGCTGCGAGTTCGGTTTTTGAACTTAGATCGTCGAGAATGGTAAAGGATGGGTCTATACCGGCCTCGACCGGGTTTTCCCGCAGGATTTTCGAGCAGAAAGAATGAAAGGTGGATATGTTGGCCGACGACAGGTTTCGCAGAATCTTCTCCCAGTCAACCTTTGAATCCCCCTGTTCCGCCCTCTTTCGCACCCCGTGCCGGACCCGCTCTTTCATTTCCGCGGCGGCCTTTTCGGTAAAGGTGATGGCGACGATCTCATCCACGGCAAGCGGTTGCTCCAACGCCGTTTCACCGGACAGCAGCCGCAGGTACAACTCAACCAGTGCGGCGGTTTTGCCCGAGCCCGCTCCGGCCGACACTACCGTATTCCTGTCGAATTTGAATACTTTTTTCTTAGCCTCGGACCATTTCATAACTTCCTATATTTGCATCCTCCCCGCGGCGCGAAATAGCGCCATGGCCGTCTTTCCGTCGGTAATCTCCCCTTCAATAGCCATGCGGACTGCCTTCTGCAGAGGGAGATTGGCCACCTCAATATCTTCGTAATGTTCGGGGTCGGGCTCCCCCTGGGTAAGTTCGGTTGCGAGAAAGAGATGTACAACCTCATCAAACACGCCGGGCGAGGGGTGTATAATCCCCAGTGATTCCAGTTTGCCCGCGATGATACCGGTCTCTTCCGCCAGCTCACGCAATCCGCATTGCGCCGGCTCTTCCCCTGGGTCGAGCCTTCCCGCAGGCAATTCCAGCATGAAGGAATCTACGGCCGGACGGAGTTGCCGGATCAGAGAAACTGTACCGTCCGGATGGACAGGCAGCACCCCAACGCCGCCCGGATGGCGCACAATCTGGTAGGTATGCCAACCCTTGCTTCCCACCCTTACTTCCATTTGTTCAATATTCACAACCAGGCCTTTGAACAACAACTTCCTGTCTCGCGTCATCATAACGATCTTCCCCTCCTTCGGCAAAGTGCACATTTGCTGATATTTTCGCCCCGTTTGCCTTTTGCTTTGTCCGTCCGTTGTGATATGCTTTGTTCACCAACATTCGTAAAATCGCCTTTGCCGATCACCAGGGAGTTTTTCATGAAAAACATGTTTCTTCTCATTTCAGGCAGTCTCTTTGTACTTCTTGCCGGCTGCGCCATGTTCAAGTCCTGGCAGGCGATTCCGCCACCGGGAGGCTGCGACCAGTGCCATAGCGTTCCCATTGGCAAGAACTGGTTCCTCGCCTACCAGGCCCCCATTCTCACGAATGAAGGCGGCGGGGAGTATTTCCAGACCGAAGCATACAGCATACCGAGCAAATCGAAACCGACTTCTTCCATCGAGGTACGCAAGCTGGAAGATGTGAAATGCTTCGACTGCCACAGGGCACCCGACAAGGCCCACAGGGAAAGGATGGGGCGATTTCACCACTGACAGGCTGTTGAAAAGCTATTACGGAGGCGAAATCAGAACATCATTAGCCACGGACCCACACGGACAAAACAGGACAAAATCCCTTAAAACGGTTAATGGTTTGTCTGGTTGAGTCTGTGTGGGTCGGTGGCTAATTTTTTTTCTTCCGGCTTTGACGGCTCAGGGCAACTCCATGTGAGAGCCGCATCGAAGGACATCCAGCGCTTGAGCAAGGGTCTCTCCCGCTCCCTCCAACCAGACGATCCTCACCCCGTTCCGCTCCATGCGTCGAAACCAGGTTTCCTGCCGCTTGGCATAATCATGAATCGCGCTGTCCAGCTTCTGGAACATATCGTTTCTGTTCAGTTCACCTTTCAGAAACCGGACCACGAAACGATACTCGAGACCATAGAACTCGAGAGTTTCAAAGGAGACCCCGTTACGGCATAATCCCTCCACCTCTTCAATCATCCCGTTCCGCAGTCTTTCCTTCAGTCTCTCGGTTATTCTCCGCCGCAACAGGTTCCTCTCCCATCTGATACCGAACACGATTGGCATGATTTTAGGAAAAGGCTGACCCGGATTTTCAGCCTCATACTCCGCAATCTCTATTGCCCTGACAAGTCGATTGCGATCCAGAAGGTCTGTTGTGTTGTGCAGACGGGAACTGGCGGCCCTGAGACGCATGGCAAGATCTTCCAGTGATTTGCCTTGCAGGTCGCAGCGTAGGGCAGGGTTTTCCGGAACTTCCACCAGATTATACCCCGAAAGGACCGCGTCCAGATACATCCCCGTCCCTCCGACCATTACCGGCAACTTGCCCCGCTCTTGAATACTTTGAAATACTACCAGAAAACGACGCTGGAATTCAAAAACGTTGAAATCGTATCCGGGGTCGACGATGTCGATCAGGTGATAAGGAACATCGCCGTATTCTCCCAGGTCTTTGCCTGTGCCTATATCCATCCCCCGGTAGACCTGCCTGGAATCCGCGGAAATGATTTCACCTCCGAGGAGGCTTGCCAGTTGCACGCCCAGCCTGGTCTTTCCAGAAGCGGTCGGACCGAGAACGACGAGAAGATCAGGGCGCATGATTAATCCTTCAGCACCTGCAAAAGTTCTTCCGGAAGCCGCTTCGCCTTCATGCCGGAACCCACGCAGACCAATTTTACCTTTCCGTCGGCAAGGAGTTTTCCGTCGATGGCACGCAGTACCTGTTGTCCCAGCGTAAAGGAGGTTTTACCGACTTCCAGCACCTCTGTCTCAACCCGAAGCAAATCATCATGGAGCGCAGGAGCACGGTAGTCGACCTCCACACGTACAACCGGGAAAACGTAACCACGCTGAGCCATGTCGCCGACTGATAACCCCAGTTCCCGCAGGTATTCCGTTCTGCCCCGCTCAAAATACTTCAGGTAATTGGAGTGGTATACAACACCTCCTGCGTCGGTATCCTCATAATAAACTCTTATTTCCATACAATATTCCTTTGTTTGGGAATTTCCCGGAGATTCAGACCGGGTGCAAACGACATCTGCTCATGCTGAACCTGACAGGATGGATGCAAAGAAATGGGTCTCCGCCTAAATGACCTAATCGTCACGCCGGAACAGAACAGAGAAGTAAATCTGGATTCGGTAACCTCATCCCTGAATTGCGGAAACAGCAACTCGCTTTACTTGCCTCACCCGAAAAATGAAGGGTAAGCCGAAAAAATCGGCCTCGAAATTTCCTCTCTGTCTGCATTTTGCGCCCCAAGCAAACCTATTTCATATCTCAACTTGTCATACAAATTAAACGGGGTATTTTGCAGCTAATTTTTTATATTCACATTCTTGAATATTATTGATTGGCCCTATCAGGCAATTTTTTCATAATAACCAGACTGCGCGTATCATCAGTGAGGGGAAGCCCGAGATGCATCACATCGACGACCGTTACCCCGATTTCAGCCAGGCGATGCGCGGCAAGGGATGCCTCATCCCCTCCCCTTTTTCCTTTCATCGCAATAATTACTCCGCTCCCCCCCTGAAACGGCAAGGCCATGCCGGCAAATTTGACGAGATCCGAAAACGCCCGTGATACGACCCAGTCAAACTGCTCTGCGTATTCCCCGTGAAGATCTTCACAACGGGCATGCACTGCGGAAAATTGTTCAAGCCGCAGAAGCCTTGCAATATGGCGCTGAAAGAGGATTTTCTTCTCCACTGCATCCACAGAAACAACGTAAAGCATAGGAAGCATGATTTTGAGCGGAATCGAGGGAAAGCCCCCGCCGGAACCGATGTCCAGCAGACTCCCGGTTTCTCCGACTACTTTCAAGAGAACGAGGGAATCGGCAAAATGCTTGACAACAATTTCCTTGTCATCAGTAATCGCGGTAAGGTTTATCTTTCTGTTCCACTTCACCAGTTCATCGGCAAAGACAACGAACTTTTCCAGATTGGCCGCGGTCAGCTCCAGGCCCAGGTGTGACGCGCTTTCCAGCAAAAGATCTTTTATGCGTGCGCTCATTTTGCTCCAAGGGTCTTGATGACAATGGAGAGAACGGTGATAGCCGCAGGTGTGACACCCGGGATCCGCGATGCCTGTCCCAGAGTATCCGGCCTGAAGCGTTGAAGCTTTTCTCGCACCTCTGTGGATAAGCCCGAGATTCCTTTGTAATCAAAACCAACCGGGATCTTCGTCCCTTCGACCTTGGCCGCCCTTTCAACTTCCTGGAGCTGGCGATCGATGTACCCCTTGTACTTCACCTGTATCTCCACCTGCTCGCGCACTTCTTTCGGTATATCTGGAGCTCCGCGGTCAAATTCGGCAAGATCGGCGTAAGTGGTGTCCGGACGGCGGAGAAGCTGTTCGAAG
>DATEVI010000353.1:0-4305 GCA_035281865.1 Geobacteraceae bacterium
GCCTGGCTCAACATATTCCTTGTCGTGGGCAATTTGCCTGTTGTGACCGCCATTGCCGGCTCCGTTGCCCTTTTTATCGCCATCATCAACATAAAGGACTTCTTTTACTTCCACAAAGGACTTTCCCTGCTGATACCGGAAAAGGCCAAACCGGGTCTCTTCGAGCGCATGAGAAACCTGCTGAAGGCGAGTTCCCTGTTTGCCTTACTGGCTGGAACCGTGGTCCTTGCGGTAGTGGCCAACAGCTATGAAATCATCTGCACCGCCGGTTTCCCCATGGTCTTTACCAGGATGCTAACTCTCCATTCGCTCTCCCGTGAGGAGTATTACACGTACCTTGCGTTTTACAACGTAATCTACGTAATCCCACTTGCGATAATAGTCACCATCGCGATCATAACGCTTGGCAGCAGAAAATTGACGGTGTGGCAGGGCCGCGTCCTGAAACTCGTCTCCGGTCTGATGATGCTGTGCCTTGCTCTTGTTCTGCTGATCAACCCCGCCCTGCTCAACAATGCCCTCATTTCGGCTGCATTGCTTGCTCTCGCCGTCCTGGCCTCCGCAATGATAGTTCACGTG
Source organism: Geobacteraceae bacterium (assembly GCA_035281865.1). Lineage (GTDB taxonomy): Bacteria > Desulfobacterota > Desulfuromonadia > Geobacterales > Geobacteraceae > CAIWTU01. The sequence continues at coordinate 580 of DATEVI010000353.1, forward strand.
ACAAAAAGAATCCGCCCCGGCATCGAAAAGCTTTGACTCTCCATGCAAATCTGATCTGTTTCTCTTCCGAATCCTTTTTGTTGTTTCTATTGCAATACGGAATTTGTGGATTAATATTTCCTTAGTAGACATGCGAAAGAAGACCCACGGGAACAACGGTTTTTCAACCAAGAGGAGTAGTCGGATGATCGCCGAACGCAAGCGTCTTGAGGCCCAGAGGAAGGGAAAGGAAAACTGGCGGCTGTGGGGACCGTACCTGTCCGAAAGGGCATGGGGCACGGTACGTGAGGATTACAGCCCTTCCGGCGACGCCTGGGGACACTTCGGCCATGACCAGGCACGATCCAGGGCTTACCGCTGGAACGAAGACGGCCTCGGCGGCATCTGCGACGAAGGGCAGCGACTCTGCCTGGCCCTCGCCCTCTGGAACGGCCGCGATCCGATCCTCAAGGAACGTGCCTTCGGTTTGACCGGCAGCCAGGGAAACCACGGCGAGGATGTCAAGGAGTTCTATTTCTACCTTGACGCAACCCCCAGCCACAGCTATCTGAAATACCTCTATAAGTATCCCCAGAACGAATATCCATATGGACTCCTCGTAGAGGAAAACGGACGCCGCGGGCGCAATGACCCGACATTCGGACTTCTCGATACTGGGATCTTCGCCGGGGACCGTTACTGGGACGTAGAACTGACCTATGCCAAGTCCGATCCGGAAACCATACTGCTCGGGATCACGGTCCACAACCGGGGGCCGGAGACGGCCGCGCTCCATCTGCTGCCGACACTCTGGTTCAGAAACACCTGGTCATGGGAAGAGGAAATCGAAAGACCCGGGATATCCGCAATTGCCTCGCCTACCGGGGCCGGCTGGGCCGTCCGTGCGGAGCATCCGACTCTCGGCGCATACACCTTTTGCGGGAACACCCAAGCCGAACTTCTTTTCACGGAAAACGAAACCAATTCCGAACACCTATGGGGAGTTTCCAATCCCTCTCCGTATGTTAAGGACGCTTTCCATCGGCGGATTGTCAAGGGTGAAGAAAATGCTGTAAATCCGGGGCTGGTGGGCAGCAAATTCGGAGCCTGGAGCATACTGAAAGTAGAGCCGGGCGCTTCCGTTCGATTGGAATTCGTGCTTGCCGCTCACCTCAAGGGATCGCTATTTGAAGACGCGGCACCTTTCAAGTCATTTGCCAGGGAGATGGACAAAAGGCGCGTCGAAGCGGACGAATTCTACAAGGAGTTACTCCCGAACGCTTCCTCCGAAGATGCCCTGATCATGCGTCAAGCGTCAGCCGGCCTCATCTGGAGCAAGCAGTTCTATTGCTACGATGTCGCCCGATGGCTGGACGGCGACAGGGTGCCCCCTCCTGAGGAACGCAAATGGGGACGGAACCATAAGTGGCGTCATCTCAAATCGGCAGACGTCATCTCCATGCCCGACACCTGGGAATACCCGTGGTTTGCCGCCTGGGACCTCGCCTTCCACTGCGTCGCCCTGGCATTAATCGACATCGACTTTGCCAAGGATCAGCTCGAACTGCTACTTGGCAACCGTTACCTCCACCCCGGCGGCCAGATTCCCGCCTATGAATGGAGCTTCGAGGACGCGAACCCGCCGGTCCATGCCTGGGCGGCCCTGGAATGCTTCCATATGGAGCGCTCGCAGCGCGGACAAGGTGATACCGGTTTCCTGCGCCGCGTTTTCAACAAGCTGATGCTCAATTACGGCTGGTGGCTCAACCGCAAGGACCCCGACAACCGGGGAGTCTTCGAGGGAGGCTTCCTCGGACTCGACAATATTTCTGTCTTCGACCGTTCGCAACCTCTCCCTCCCGGCTTCAGCCTGAAGCAGGCAGATGCAACCGGCTGGATGGCCATGCTGGCCTTGAACCTTACGGTCATGTCCATAGAACTGGCCATGGAGGACCCGGCCTACGAAGACATGGCAATCCAGTTCCACGGTCAGTTCTTCGCCATAGCCAACGCAATGCACGGCCATAACGAAAGCGGAGCGGCCCTCTGGGACCCCGGCGACCGCTTCTTCAAGGATGCCCTGGAAAGCCCTTACGGCACATTCCCGCTGCCGGTCTTCTCCTGGGTAGGGCTGATACCGATATTCGGCGTCGAGACGGGAAGCCCCGAACAGCTCGATAAACTGCCCCGCTACAAGTCCTTTCTTGCCGGCCATGCCGGCGGCAAGTACGACGGTCACTTTGTCTGTGCCTGCCCGCATACGGAAAACGCCAGGGGCGAACATTTATTCTCACTGGCACTGCCGGCCGACATGCCCGACATCATGGAGCGGGTGCTCACCGCTGATGAATTCATTTCCCCTTACGGCGTTCGCGCCTTGAGCAAGGTCCACGCAACCAAACAGGACCTGGGGAACGTACCCGGTCTCGGCTGGACCATGATCTCGTACGAACCGGGAGAGTCGCAATCGGGATTGTTCGGCGGCAATTCCAACTGGCGCGGGCCCATATGGATGCCGCTCAATTTCCTCCTGGTCAGCGCGCTGGACAAGATACACGGCTATCTGACCGAAAGCTTCACGGTGCAGGCGCCTGCCCTTGGCAATCAGCCGGTGACGCTGGAACAGGCGGCGGACCTTATCGCGGAGCGACTGATCGACATTTTCCGGCGAGACGAAAGGGGACTGCGCCCCGCCTTTCCCGAAGACAGCCCATTCCAGACCGACCCCCACTGGAAGGATCTCCTGCTGTTCCATGAATACTTCCACGCCGAAAACGGACAGGGATTGGGCGCCGCCCATCAGACCGGCTGGACTGCGCTGGTGGCGAATCTGCTGAAACGGCGGTATGAAAGGAAGGCAACATAAACAGGCATATATCCCCTCACCCGGCGCTATGCGCCACCCTCTCCCTAATGGAGAGGGATAATATCGATCCCTTCTCCATTAGGGAGAAGGTGCCCCAAAGGGGCGGATGAGGGGTTTTACAATGACTGCAACAGCCTAGCCGGACAGTGCGGGGCTCCATTAACTGTTCAAGGGATGGGAGGCTGAATGCTCAAGGCACTTCACGAACACTGGCCGGAATACCTGATGGAGGGGGCGGAACTGGGGATTTTCATGATCTCGGCCGGACTGTTCGGCGTGCTCCTCTTCTATCCCGGCTCGCCGGTGGTTCAGTCGATCCATGATCCATTCGTCCGAAGACTCCTCATGGGTCTGGCCATGGGGTTGACCGCCGTTTGCATCATCTACTCCCCCTGGGGGCAGCAATCGGGCGCCCATCTCAATCCGTCGATAACTCTCACGTTTCTCTTTCTCGGCAAGGTCGCCCCATGGGACGCCTTCTTCTATATTCTCGCCCAGTTCCTCGGTGGCGTAACCGGGGTCTTCATCGTGCTTGGAGTTCTCAATGGGAAATTCGCCGATCCGCCGATATCCTACGTGTCGACCATGCCGGGAGAATTCGGAGTGACTGCCGCCTTCATCACCGAAGTCGTCATCACGTTCATCCTCATGACCGTGGTTCTCATTGCTACAAACACCAGGAGGCTGGCACGTTTTACCGGAGTTTTCGCCGGAATCCTTGTGGCAACTTATATCGCACTGTTGGCCCCGGTCTCCGGGATGAGCATGAATCCGGCCCGCTCCTTTGCCTCGGCATTTCCGGGAAGACTCTGGACCAACCTCTGGATTTACTTCATCGCTCCGCCCATCGGCATGCTGGCAGCGGCGCTGATCTTCCGGAC
>DATEVI010000354.1:0-4642 GCA_035281865.1 Geobacteraceae bacterium
CACACCCAGGGCCCAATACATGGCGGCATACCCGATCAAGATCAGGATATACCAGGTTGGAAGGAGGAGCATCAACCCAATGGGCGCGTAATATGCCATGATCGCATCACGGCGGCGATAGGGTTTGGCAAAGTGCAGGCTGAAATTGATCATGCGTCGCAACAGTCCAAACACAATACGGTTGAGCTGGCTGCGCGCAGCGCGCGGCAGGACAAATGTTGAGAGCGCCGAGGAGAGCGTAAGGATGACAGTTATCAGGCCAAGAGCAAAGGCAAAATAATGGAGAACAGAGCCTGGTGTAGACATGGGCGGGATTATAAAGCAAGGAATAGCGAAATAGGGTTTGACGAACATGCCATACTTAATGAGCAAGAATTAATGGATGATCGGGATTTGAGTGGCGCCAAGAGGTTTATATGCACAGGAATACTGCGCTTCGCGCCGTTTTCGCCATCATCATCTTCGTGATCGGAAACCTTCAAGCCCGGGACTCAGATGTGCCGAAGGCTGGCCGGTTGATCATGCTACTTGCCAGATAAAAGTCTCCGCTTACATTGGCAGTGACGGTAAAGGGTAATTGCGAGGAAAGTAGTATGAGTAACTGATGTTGCGCAGCCAGTGAGAGTAAAACCGGGTAAGATTCGAGCATGAACAAAGAATATTTGGAACTGTACACAGATTATTTGCTCAGCACGTTTGGCTATGCCACCGCGACCGGTCTTTCGCAGATGCTGAATGGGCAAGTCAGCCATGACCAGATTAGGCGTTTTCTAGCGGGCGAAGAGTACACCTCGAAAGACTTGTGGTTGGAAGTCAAAGGGACGGTTCGCAAGGTGGAACGGGAGGATGCGGTATTGATTTTTGACGATACCGTTCAAGAAAAGCCGTACACCGATGAAAACGAAGTGATGTGCTGGCATTATGATCATAGTAAGGGTCGGGCTGTGCAAGGTTTCAACTTGCTCAATTGCTTGTACCATGTGGAGGATATATCCATTCCAGTAGCCTTTGAACTCATCAAAAAGCCAGCGGAGTATTGCGATCTCAAGACGCGCAAGCGAAAACGAGCCAGTCTGGTGACCAAGAACGAATTGATGAGAGACATCCTCCAGGTGTGTGTGCAAAACAAGCTGTTATTTCGCTTTGTCTTGTTCGATACCTGGTTTGCGTCCAAGGAGAACATGTTCTACATCAAAGAAACACTCAAAAAAGATTTCATCTGCGCCCTGAAAAGCAATCGCTTGGCGGCGGTGAGCGAAGAAGATTATCAAGCCAACCGCTTCATTCCGATTGAAGAACTGCCCTGGCAAGAAGAGACGATATTTACGGCCTGGCTCAAAGGCGTGCCTTTTCCTGTACGGCTCGTGCGCCAAGTCTTTACCAACAAAGATGGCAGCACGGGGATTCTCTATCTGGCCTGCAGTGATACAACGGTGACGCGAGGACTCATTCTAACGACCTATCAAAAACGATGGCCGGTGGAAGTCTTCCATAAATCGCTCAAACAGAATGCCGCTTTGGGGAAAGCGCCAGTGCGACGGGTCGTAACACAGAACAATCACGTCTTTGCTGTTCTCTACGCTGTTTTCAAGTTGGAATGCTTGAAAATCAAACGGCATCTCAATCATTTTGCTTTGCGAGCGCTTTTATATCTCAAGGCTACTCGCCTGGCTTTTGATGCGCTACAAGTGCTCAAGGCTGCGTAACATCAGTTAAGATTTCCATTATTCACGATGAACCTCTTCCGGGGCAAAAGATTCAAAACGGGTCTTCTGGTTTTCTCTCAAGAAAACAAGTGTGGCATGGTCGAAGAATACAGAAATCGGAATCTTCACTGCCCGCGCGCACGGATGTATCCGCTCACGTCCACGTTGTACTCCACCTCTTCCAGTGTGAAGAATGCCCAGGGGCTTCCCTGATCCAGCCAAGTGGCGGAGCCGACCGCGCTGGTCTTCATCCCTGCCAGGGTCTTGCCGGGTTCATTGCGTGTGATCCATAAGATCTTGGTTTTACCCTCACCGGCTTCCCGATAGCGCATGGCTTCCATCGTGTCGATCAAGCCAGTTTGCGGATTGAATCGCACGACAAAGTTTTCGGTTTGGTCTTCAAATGGAACGAATAACAGTGCTGTATTTTCATCCACCGCTTCCCACCGGACCCTTGAGTCGGTCAGCCAGATCGAGGGGAACCAGCCCGCCTCAGCCCAGAGCGCCAGGTTCGCGCCCTGGCTGGTGTTCGGGTCGTTGTAATACGTGCCCATCGGACTCTCGAAGAAACTCTCGCCGTCCAGGTAACCTTCGTTGACTTTGAGGAACGGCAACCCGAAAAAGGTCGCTTCGATGTAGTGGCGGTAGTCCCTGCCTGCATTGTGGACAAAGACGAAGCGCGCGGGAAGCCAGACTCCAAACGGACGAATCCGTCCGCGCCCGACGAACACCGCCGTCTCGACGACAGGAATCTGGTCGCTGTACACGGTTCGATAGAATCGCTCAACGGGTTTCGGCAAGCCGCTCGGCAGCAGAACAGTTTTGGTGTCCAATTTTGAAAGCGAGGGCATTGAAAAAGATTTGGGTTTGACCCGCAATCCAATCCAGCCGATCAAAACAAGAGCGGCAAGAATGATTGCGATGATGGTAATGACTTTCATACGTTGATCCTTGATTGAAATGAGATAGTTTTTGTGCCAAGATGGTTTGCGCCCAGGCGCGGATTTTTGTCCAATCGCGCAGGTCCATATCCGGCATGATCCATGCGATCAATTTGGGAAGCAGGAGGGCGGCGCCGCGCTTGTCAAACCTGCCGGCAAAGAAGACCTCCGCTTCCGCCTGAACGAAAGGGCGGACTCCATCCAAATAAGCCAGTCGGGCGGCGCGGCTGGTCGGATCATCCTCCAGATTTTGAATGTGTACGCTGAACAAGGCCACGCGCGCTTTTTCCAGCGACTGTTGATTCGTTTTGACGAAATCGACCGCTTCGGGAAGCCATTCTCCATACTGGACGGCACTTCCGATGATAACAGCCTGATAGCCATCCACTTGCAGGGTTTTTGTAATGGGTTTTACATCCACCCGATACCCACGTGCGCCAAGTTCTTCACCGATGGCTGAAGCGACCTCCATCGTCGAACCCGCATAGGTGGCATAAGCGATAAGCAGGCTTTTATCGTTCTTCTCTCCAAACGCGAATTCGGTAGTTTCCAGTTTGGCAGTTTCATCCTCGAGGGAACGCGATGCCAGAGAGTTGAGCCCCAAACAGGTCAGGATCGAACCGCCAAGGGTAAGCCCTGAGATTTTTAGAAAATCGCGGCGCGTAAGCTTTTTGTTCTTCATTGGTTCTCCAAAGGTCCAATCCTCATCATGTCATCGAGAAAGGAGGGGCTTCAACTCCATCGCCCAGTTTTGAATGGCGTTCCAATCGCGGTGATCGCCTTCCTTCCAGGCACCGAATAGCACGCTCAGTCGGAATTTCAACCTATCGCCAAAGGATGGGATTTTGTTAATATCCAGAGCGCCGGCAAATGGACCTTCTCTGACGGGCTTCGCCAGCGTCCGCACAGGCTCCAGCCAAGTCGCCACGTGACTGCGATACTGGTCGGTATTGCGCATGGTCAGGGTCATGCATACCAGGAATGCGGCGAAGGGCTTCTGCGCCAGTTCAGCCCGGTGAATCTGCACAAATTGCATGGCTTCCGGGAGCCATGCTCCCGCGTTGATGGCGCTGCCAGCCACCACGGCTTGATATGCGGAAAGATCTTTGACCTCCCGCATGGGAAGCATATCCACGTTCATGCCACTTTCAGAGAGGGTCTTACCTATGGCTTCTGCAACACCTTCGGTGGAACCAAAGCGGCTGGCATAAGTGACAAGAATTTTGTTGTTCAAGTTTTTCTTATCCTTTCATTAGCGTACTTGCATTGTCGAACGCTTTTTCGCGCGGAAGTAGATGAGGATGCCTCCGGCAAGGATCACAAGATCGAAAATGGTCATGAACAGAAAACCAAGACCTGAATTTTCCAGGCCGAGTCCAATCAGCGGCGAGCCATCAAAGAACAACGGGAGGTTGGAATGCATCAGGAAGTCGAGCAGCCAATGGCTGAAAACCACCGCCCCAAGGAGGAGACCGCTTCGACGATCCTTATAAAATAGAAAACCAACCAGCGCTGCTGTCAGCGACCAGACGATGGACATGAACAATCCATGCGACCAGGGATTTGAAGCGGGAACCAAACATTTGACTCCCTAGCTGAAATCCATTGCGCCGATGGCGGTCTTGGATTCGATCCCTGCTGTGGAGAACAGAAAATACAACAGGTCGTTTGTCTCACCAGCCAGCAGAAAAACCCAAAGCGGTATTTTGGGCGCGGCCGGCTTTACCGCGAATCCAGCCGCAAGATGGCCAATGCCTGACATGACTCATGTTTCCTTATCTGGCGAGTTGAAACAACCTGCGTGCCAGCAGGATGTGATAGGCCATCAGTAATAATCCACCGGGCGCAGAAATCACTCATCTTTCGGCCATTTTTAGACGGGTTTACGAATTATTTTGGTGCTGGTATCCTCTCCGCAAATTAGCCGGCGGAGAGAAACCATTAACCAGCACACCATAACTTCGGAACGGATTGACGAACTGCCACTGCTCGTTT
>DATEVI010000355.1:0-2828 GCA_035281865.1 Geobacteraceae bacterium
CTATGTCTCGATGGTGTTGGCGGCCCAGGAGCACGACGGCGGATGGTGGGATTGGGAGATCAAGCCGACTTTGGATGCCCAGGGACATCCGCCTGATTACGTTGGGAGCATCCGCAATCTTGGCGAGGATACCTGGTTGGATTTCAACCGCCATGGCGTTCGGCGCGTAGCCGAGCAAGACCCGTACGCTGGTTGTATTGTTTCCATGCACAGCGAAGGTCTGCTGACACAGGGAATGGGGATCCTGTCCTACATGCCGGATTACACCGTCTTTCCGAATGTCAGGGAGTTCATCACGGAACAGAGGACCTACCGCGCGCAATTGATCGATGAAATGCGCAAGAGTCTGAAATACCAGTCCGACGTTTCCGAAGAGCGTCTGTGGACGAACTTCAAGTATATGGAAGCTTTCGACCAACTCGCCCAATTCGTCTGCAACCGTTTTCCGTTCAACAGTAAGGAACGAAAGAATGGCCCCACCAACCAGTTGAGCAAGACGCCCGTACCCGTTGCGGCAGGGAGCAAGGATGTGATTTTGAATGTCGATGTGCAGGACGAGAGTAATGCCATAGTCACGCCGTACCCTTTTGACGTGAACCCTCTCGTTATCTCATATCCCGGAAGACTGGTACCGAACCGGCCCTACGCGAACCAGGAGGAATTTCTGCCCGATTTCTACACGGCGGAGCGGGTGACGGTGACCTATAAGCTTCATCAACGGATGCATTGATTGACGGGAGGGTCAGGGACGAGCCATCTCCTTTACCAGTTTTTCATAAATCGCATAATTCCGAACCACGTAATCATTCAGCTCCTTACCACTACGGTAGAGAACAGGAAAGTTGAGTTTTTTCATTCCCTCGATAAAGCCTGGTTCCTTCATTGCTTTGGCGAACGCATTTTCCAAGGTCTTGGCAATGCCGTCAGGCAAACCCTTCGGGGCCATGATGGCGATGATTGAAGGAAATGGGATTTCATACCCGATATCCTTGAGAATCGGAATTCCGGGGTATTCGCTGAGATGATTTTCGGTAAAGAGGAGGATAGGTTTGACCTGCCCTGACCTTACCAAGGAGGCGCTCACGTCTCCAGTAGAAACTTCAGTTTGCCCGGTCAAAAGTCCCGCCGTGGTTTCCACCCCACCCTTATAGGGGATATGGAAAAACTGCACGCCATTATCCTTGGCAATCTTTTCGAAGGTAAGGTTCAAGATACTGTTCAAACCACTCGAGCCATAAGTTAGTTTTTGCGGGTTCTTTCGGGCAAAGTCGAGCACTTCTTTAAAATCTTTGAATCGAGTGTCGGCTCTGACAGATGCGCCAAAAACCGTTTCACCGAACTGTATGATCTGTTGAAAATCCCTTAATGGATGATATGGCACCGGTATGAGAAACGGTGCCACGAACAAAGCAGAAGGAGCGATGTAACCGATCGTATAGCCGTCCGGTTTCGCCGCGGCGACAGCAGCAGCTCCAATAGTCGCGGATCCTCCCGGCTTGTTGAGCAAGATGACAGGTTTCCCAAGGAATGTTTCCACCTCCTTTGCGATCACCCGACAGGCCAAATCAGAGGAGGTGCCAGCCGGAAATGGAGAAATAAGGGTGATCGGCCTACTGGGGAACTTGGCGACATCTTCCTGGGCAGAAGCCAATTGGGTAGATGGCGGAACCAGGGAAACGGCGAAAAATAACGCGCTAGCCGCTACAGGGTTCAGCAGACGGCTTTTCATTTTTTCCTCCTCCTGTCGTCACTTTCCTATCAGTCCTGAAACCCGTATTTCTTCCAGTTCTGGCGCACGCGTTCTAAATGCTCGCTGGGTGGCTGCGCAAGGGGCGGGTACTGGTGCTTGCGCGTCGCGTCTATGCCGAGCTTCGATGAAACGCCGCGCGTGTACGTTTCCGGCGGGCCACCCGGAGGGGCAAGGGAAGGATCCAGCGATACGGGCTGTGTGCCTGACACGACGAACGTATCCTTCTCCGGCTGCACGCAGAACGACAATGCCCAGTTGACTTCGTTCGGGTCGCGCACGTCGACGTCGTCGTCCACGACGACCGTGAATTTCCCGAATTGCGGCGAATGTCCCCAGGCGGCAAACATGACGGTTCGCGGCTGCACCGGGTGCGTTTTCCTGATCGAAATGACCAAATACGCAGCACCCCCGCTGGACTCCGTCAGGTGCACGTCGCGCACGGGAAGGCGCAGGTCTTCCTTCAGGTGCTTGAACAGTGTCGATTCACGACCGATCGAGCGGACACAGCTCGATTCGCTCGGAGGCATCTGACTCAGGAATGCCTGGACGATGGGCTGGTTCCGGTGGGTGATGCAGGTGACATCGACCACATAGGACATCGTCGCAGGGCTCACGTAGCCGGTGTAATCGCCGAAAGGCCCCTCGTGTTCGAGTTCGTTCGCACGGATCAGCCCTTCGATGACAACCTCTGCGGTCGCTGGCACTTCCAGGTCGACTGTCTGGCAGCGAACGACCTGAACCGCCTCGCCACTGAGACGCCCGGCCACCGCGAGTTCGTCCATATCGGCCTGAACCCTGCTCACGGAAACCAGGCCGATCACCGGATCGGTCCCCATGACGATCGCCACCGGCGTCGGTTTCCCCGCCCGGTTGTTCTTTTCGACGTGGTCCCTGCCGCCCTGCAGGTAACTGATGAAGAGCCCCAGTTTTCGCGGGCCCTTGATCTGGACGCGATAGGTACCCACGTTTCTGATGCCGGTATCCGGGTCCTTCGTTACGACGCAGCCGGCCGTGAGGAACGGCGCGGGATCCGCGCCGACGGTCCAGATCGGCGTCGGCAGCCGGGTGATGTCCGCTT
>DATEVI010000356.1:0-5547 GCA_035281865.1 Geobacteraceae bacterium
CCGCAGTGAAGAAGAGCCCCCACGAGTCAGACACTTTCGGCTTGTACTGCACGGCGAAACCGTCGAAATTAAGGTCCGTATCCCAGACCAGGTCGGAGAAGAACCAGGGGTTGGGGAAACGACCGCCCCATAATGTAACGGCAGGGCATTGTGGACTCCACTTCAGATATCCCAGGTCCAACTGAAAGTTTTTCCTATTGAAAAAATCACCAAGTGTTACATTGGTTGATACCGGATTGTCTGAACTGCCGGTAGCCAGCCTCAGACCCGCAGTGACCCCTTCGCTCACTTTGGCTTCGACCCCAAGTCGTGCACGCAGCCGAAACAGGCTACGGTTGCCCGTAGTATTCATGAATTCCGATGGATCTGAAGGTTGACGCGCCGATAAATTATTGCTGTCAAAAAATTCCCCTTGGTAACGCAACCGGATGTCTCCGGAGAGTGTGAACCGCTCCACCCATTCGGGCAACCTAGCCTGTTTTCTTTCCACGTCGGAGACGGACTGCATCTTCTGATCCACCTGGTACCTGACCTCCCAGGCAAGCTCATCGGAGATATTCTCCGCCAGTTGATCTGTCGGATATTTCCTGCTGAAGCGCGCATAAATATTGGACGCCTCCTGGGGACTCATTATTTTCTGGTATGCGAGGAATTTGAGATTGTCCTGCACATCATCCAGGGGAGCCGTTGTCCTCCGGTAGGGGATCATGACGACGCCCACGGATCGGACTCGCCGCTCCGGCGTTTTCTCACCAATACTTTGCTTCTTCCTGTCGTCCACCCTCCCCTTAAGTTCATCCATCTCGTCATCACTGATAATACCCTGATCGTTCAGGGTTTCCACGGTTTCCACAACCTCTCCATATGCGAAAGGTGCCACTACGTTCTCTGCAATGTTGACGCCTGCAACGGATGCCCCTCCACCACCGGGCTCCGCCGCCGCGACCGCCTGTCCCGCGGATTTTGTCTCCGCCGCAATCGACGGCGCTTCCTTCTGTGCCGCCTGAACCGATGTATAATTATCTCCGAAACGCTTGTAAACCTGGGCCGCCTCGTCCCGCGTCATGACTTTCTGGTACGCCAGCAATCGCAACCGCTCGCGCACTTCCTCCACCTGAAGAAACGCAAGTTGAGGCTCTACCGGAACAACGCCCACCCGAAGGGGTTGCCGTTCCGGGACGGTTTCTCCGCGACCGGCACGACGGATCATCTCCGCCCTTTCTTCCAGTTCAACCACCTCCCCTGCGCTGATGACACCCTCTTCCACGAGAACAGCGAGAGTTTCCCGCACCTCCTCATAGTAGAACGTAGTACTGGTCGGCTTGGCAGCACCGCTCACCGGCACCCTGCTCTCGCTTTTTTCAGCTCCGGTCAACGCCGTCGGTCTCCCGGTGAATTTTTTCTCCAACGCTCCCGCCTCTTCCTTGCTCAGGACTCCCTTTGACTCCAGCAATCGAAGCAGTTCCGATACGGCTGATTGCTCTCCGGCCCGGGCCTGCTCGGCCAAACTTGTCTGGGCTGAGCCTGCCAAGAAAGTGAAAGCGGTCAATCCCACAGCCATAGTGTGGCGAAACTTCATGTTATCCCTCCATTTATGAAAACATCACCCGGACTAACCGGAAAATCTTCGAAAATCTTTATAGCCACAGACACACACGGACAACATCATGACGAAACTCAGCCGTGTCCGGTTAAGATATTGCTTACGTCCCGGAGGGACAGAATGATGGTAGCCGGGGAATTCATTCCCCGGTCAATTTGGTTAAAGCCTTCTTCACGTCACGTACGTGACGTGGGGAAATCTGATCATTTTATCCGGGGGATAAATCCCCCGGCTACGATCTGGCGCCCCTAATGGGGCTTGAACATCAATGTGCAAATTTCTAACTGGACACAACTGAACAAAACTCACACAGAATAATTAGTCCGCTTTTGTCTGTGTGGGTCCGTGGCTAAAATACAGAAAAGTTATGCACTTCAACTCTGTGACGACACTTTCAACGTCAATCCGCTAGGCATTCCATCCGGCTTGGGTTCGCTGACCTTCAGCGCAGACAGCGCCGATTTGAGCGCCTCGTCAATCTTGTTATTTCCGGAAGATCCGACCAGTTCGAAGCGGGTGACCATCCCGGTTCCGTTCAGGACCAGGCGGACGGTCGCGGAGTGCTTTCCCTTGGGAATGCCGCCATCCTTGTCGAGAATCAATTTCACACGCTGCCACAGTTCCTTCTCGACCTTCTTCGTATACCAGCCGTATTTGGCAAGAAGCGACGCATTGGACAATCCTCCGCCGCCGCCACCCAGCGTTATGCCCCTGCCCCCCTTTTTCCCGACCAGGCCGAAGCCGTCGGAACCGGCTCCACCTTCAGCGTCGACACCGAGATCCTCACCGGCCGGAGTGTTGTCCTGGGGCTGATCGTTCTGCGGAGTGTCCTGGGGTTGAGGTACATCTTCCATGACCTGCTGCTTCGGGACTTCCTTCGGCACCTCGGGCTCGGGCGGTTTCTGCTCAGGCGGCGGAGGCGGCTTGAGGAGCTTTACTACCTGGATCTTCTCCTTCGGCCTGGTTTTGACGCTCCCCAGCATAAGGCTGACGAGAAACGCGATACCCCCGAAAAAAACGATACCGACTATCCCGTAGGTTATGAGGGTCGATGTGTCCGTCTTCTTTTTCTTTTTTGGCGCCACGGCCATGAATTACCTCAATCAGTGGACAGCGTACAGTAGTCAGTAGTCAGTTCTCTGTTCAACTGTTCGCTGTTCAACTATCCGCTTTACACTGGGCGCAGCAAGCCGCGCCCCTACTTCACCAGCTTTTGCGTAACAAGTCCCAGTTGCGTGATTTCCAGCTTCTGCAATAGATCGAGTACTTCTATGATATTTTTGTATGTGACCTTTTCGTCCCCCCTTACAACCACCGGCAGGTTGGGATCGGATGCCTTGAACTGGCTGAGCCGTGTCTCCAGTTCGGCGAGGGTTACCGGAAAGCTGTCGAGAAAAATTGTCCCCTCAGCCGTTATGGTGATCGCCTTGGTGGACGGCTTGATCTTGCTGACCGCGGCGCTCGCCTTGGGCAGGTTGACGGTTATCCCCTGGACCGAAGCGGTGACCACGATCATGAACACCACCAGGAGGTTCCAGGCCAGGTCAAGCATGGGTACAACGTTGATTTCGACTACCTCATCATGATCATCCGACGGCGCTTTCATCAGTCCTCCCCGTGGAATCCTTCCACCCTCAGGAAGAATTCTTCTATGAAATGACGCGTATCCGAGTTAAGGTTTTTCATCTGCGCAACAAGGATACTGTAGGCAAACAGCGCCGGGATGGCCACAAACAGACCGAATAGCGTGCAGGCAAGGGCCGAGGCAACCCCGGGGGCGATGGCGGACAGGTTGGCCTCGCCTGCTTCCGCAAGACCGGCAAAGGTGTTCATAACCCCCCAGACCGTCCCCAGAAGCCCCCAGAACGGGCCGCCCGAGATGCTGAGGGTCAACACCATCATCCAGGCATTGAGTTTTTTGGTTTCCTCCGAACTCGCCCGTTCCAGGGCGGCACGGAAGATATTGACAGCCGACGCGGGCAGAGCCACCTCTTCCTTGCCCTTTCCGTGCTTTTCCACCCATGCGTAAATCTGCGTATACCCTGCGCGATAAACCCGGAAAAGACTGGAATCCTCCATATCGTCCCGCTCAACGTCCATATCCAGGGGGTCGTGGAGATCGTTAAAAGTCTCAAGAAAGGCCCGGTTACCCTTTTTTATTTTCTGCAGGACGGCATGCTTGCGGATGAACACGAATGTGGCCAGTATCAGCATCGAAGTACAAAGAACGATAATGAGCCAGCCGTCGAAGGTGACACTGTGGGCAATAACAGTCATCATCCGTATGGTGTGATTACCTTCTCCGCCGCCGCCCCCTTCCTCTTCCAGGTATGATGCAAGCTTCCCGTCCTGGCCTTGACCGGCGAAGGCGGCTGCAACCCAGGCGCCGGGCCGGGCGACCGAAGCAATCTGCACTTCATCCAGTTCTCCGGCAAAGAAATCTCCGCCGGCTATCGCGCCGCCGACAGCCAGTTCCGCCGCCGGTGAAGGCATGGAGGCAGGAAGCGGAACGGAGGCCGCCACCTGGCCGTTCAGGTAAACTGTCAACTTTTTGCCCGGCTCCGCCGTTACCGCCACATGATTCCAGGTCTCGGCGGCCAAGGGTTGGGTTTTCCCGGTAATCGCCGTGCCGACCTGCGCGAATGCGGAACCCTGATCGAGGCCGACCACCATGGCCTGCTTGCCGTCATCCCATGAGAACAGGCGCGCTTTTCCCTGGACCGAAAGGGGCTTGACCCAGGCGGAGAAGGTAAATCCCTTGGCAAAATTCAGCGATGGGGAACGCTTGATCATCAACCGGTCAGTGGTGCCGTTGAATGAAGCGCCATTGCCGATAATCGTGGGGACACCGGACTTGCCGGAAAAATCCGTCCCATGGTTTCCGTAGGCCGTGGCGTCGCGGGGAATTCCCTCATTTTCTTCGAAGTGGAAGACCGCTGCCTGTGCCGTGTCGTAGGTGCCGCCGGCATCCGCCGCTGCCGGCACGGAATCGTTGCCAAAATATACCCAGACGTGATCCTGCGCCGAATTACCGGCAATCTGAGGGACCTTGACCCAGAACAGGGCTATGCCCTGTTGCCGGTCGTATTTCTCCATGTGGTACTTCAGCGGCGTCTTGTCGTCACTGCCGACAAAGCGGATATCCGAACCGTCTTCCTTAGCATTGTCGAAGGCAAAATTGCCCGAATGAAGCCTGACCAGCATCGGTGCTTCCGCCAGGTTGTCGGCGATGTTCGCCCCTTTTTCGGTCGTATCGAAAGCCATCTTCTTTCTGAACTGCCACTTGTCGTCCCACCAGGTTTCGGCCTGCACAGCTCCGACCGTAAGAGCGAGCAGCAGCACCGCTCCCAATATGCCTGTCAGTCTTTTCCAAACACCTCTTGCCATACTGCCCTCCAGAATTTAAGGAACCTTTATTTGACACGAAAAAACCGATGAAAACCAGTAACCAGCGTACAGCGTTCAGTATTCAAAGTTCAGCCTTCTGCCTTCTGTCCGCTATTCATCTGTTCAACTGTACGCTGTCCAAAAGAGCACTTTAATCAGTATTTGTTACAGTTCCGCGTCAGTCTTATAAAAGTTGGGAAAAGCACTCTCGATCGTGACCTGAAAGAAGGTACTGCCTGGCGACCGAAAGGCACTTGGACATATTCCCCAGTCTATACATCGGATGGGAGAGGAGGGAATTTTGTTATTGTCGAGCCGCAGTTGATATGATAATTATTTCTAAACCGGACCAAAGTACACATGGGGGGGCAATGAAACCTTCAGTAGCCTTACAATGTCACCGTGAAGAAGCGCTTAGAATTGTATTAAGTCATCGCGTTCGGAACCCGCGCATATTCGGCTCTGTTCTGCACGGCAACGACACCGATGGCAGCGACCTTGATCTTTTGGTAGATCCCACACCGGACACGACCTTGATGGATATTGGCGCCATCAGA
>DATEVI010000357.1:0-2909 GCA_035281865.1 Geobacteraceae bacterium
CGCCGCGCAGTGGCTTCGCTGATCGAGAACTGCTCCACGATCTCTGTGACACTTAATCGTCCCTGTCGCGTGAGCAGAAAAAGGATCTGTTTCTGCCGTTCAGGGGTCGGTACAAAATCGCTCATGATCGCTCACAATCAGTCATGAACAAGCATAGCACTTTTTGAGCAAATTTCAAGAGGCAATTCTGTTTGAAAAATCAAGAAAACATCCAGAAACCTTTGGATGCCTTCATCAATCCATGCTTCAATCTTCCACATCATCAACTTCGGCCTGCCGAAGGTGCAGGGCTTCCGCCAGGTGCACGGATTGGATGTCTTCACTCCCTGCCAAATCCGCAATCGTGCGCGCAAATTTCAAAATTCGACGATAGGCGCGCCCGCCGATAAATTGAGTTGACTCATTGCCGCACGCATCAAACTCTGACCCTTCGACACGCTCAGTGCATCGCCCTCATCCCTTCGACGTTGCTCAGGACAAGCCTACAGCCGGAAAAGCGGCCTTATTTTTCCGATCCACATTCCTGTATGAGAAAAATAGAATAGTTATAACCGTACAACAACGGTTGTTAATTTCCGGTATCACCGCGGGACAAAGACATACACAATGGGGCAGATTTTTTGTTCCTCAACACCTCGCTGAATGCCTGCCAAATCATTTTTCAATTCAAGGAAGGGCCGTTTTACTACAAGAACACGACATTTGCTTTTTACATGCTAGACTGAACAACCATCAATTGTAACAATCTGCTGACCCTCGATCACAAAATGTGATCCCTTAATTCCTTATCGAGCGTTTACATTGAACCACCGGTAAGATGTGTTTTGATTTACCAATACCTTCACCAGGATCAGGCTTAATTAATAAAGGCTGAAACTTGGTGAATAGAAATCAGAGCGGCAGGTTAATTTTCTTACCTTCAGCTATTGACTTCTCGGCGGCCAGCATTACTTCAAGAGATCGCCGACCATCCTCGCCAGTCACCCGTGGGGTCTTATCGTTGAGTACACATTCAAAAAAGTGTTCCACTTCCAGTTTTGCCGAACCAATTGTCTTACCGTGCAGGGTCGGCCAGTGGCGGGTATCCGGCATCTTCCAGCCCTCTTGATTTACTCCGTATAAGTTCATCGGCGTGAAGTCCAGAAATAAATTCCCGTGTGTTCCGGTAACGTTCATGCGTACGTCACCGAAACCACTCCAGGAAGCCGGACTTTGCCATTTGGCCCATTCTTCAGGGAGGCACCAACCCACTTCGTGAATTCCCAGGGCTCCATCCTCAAACTCCATCATCAACCACGCAGAATCAAAGGTGCCTAGCTCTTTCCATACGCGACCCTTAATTGCCTTGGCGTAAACGGATTTCACCGGAACCGGATGGTACCAGAGAATTTGGTCAATATCGTGCACACCAATATAGGTCAATGGACTGACCCGTCCACCTAACCTGCGGGCCTCGGAGATGGTGGCCATGCGTCGCGCATAAGCAGAGAGGAATTTACCAATGCTGCCTTCGGCCACAGCGGATTGAATCATGGCGTAAGAAATTTCAAAGCGCAGGATGTAGCCGATCATCAGTTTGACCCGCGCGTCTTTGCAGGCCTTGTCAATTTCATCGGCATCTCTTAGGGATGTGGCCATCGGTTTTTCCAGGAAAACCTGCGCACCGTGTTCGGCGGCAGCTATCGTAGGTTCCAAGTGATTATGTTCCGGAGTTGCGATGATTACAGCCCGCGGGTTTTCTTTATCCAACATTTCATGAAAATCTTGATAAGCAGTTCCACCATAGGTATTCGTCAAATTTCGCGCTCGGGCAGGCTCCACATCGGCGGCGCCTACGCATTTGGCATACGGCAACTCACCCGCCGCTCTAGCCAGTACATTTCCCATAAACCCAGAGCCGATGACGGCAAAGGTGATATCTTTCATTTTCCGCTCTCCTGAAGTAGGATGGTAATGAAGTTCCGAATTTGTAATCAGGTTTATATATGCATGGCTGGAAGCCAGCCATGCATATTCCTATTAGTTGGAAAAGGCCAACTCGACACACGTCGATCAGGTAGCTGTGGATTATTTTTCCTTACCCAGCCACCGTACCGACTGGCGCCAAAACTGGCCGTAATACTTCCAGGGTTGAAAGAATTGCGCCCAATGCGGGCTGCAATCACTGGCGAAGGCCATTGCCCGGCCCTTGCCGAATTCCCAGGTAACGATCAACGGGTTCTCGTCTTCACCTTCACCGATCGTTGCGAGTACTTCCGCGCCCTGCTTGGGAAATATTCTATTGAAGCCTTCGAAAACCGGACATTCCTCCCAGGGTATTCCCTCAACAATGGGATGCTCGCTTTGTAGAATTTTGACTTTTACTCCTTCCGGAGTCTCTATCCGGTCATCCAAACCTTTCATGCAAGTAACCGGTAACGCTTCTTCGATGGGCGTATCGTAGTACCCGCCATGGCCAAAACGGCCGCTGAAAGAGGTCCAGCCGCCAACCATTAATAGGCCTCCGCCGTTTCGTGTATATTCCCGAATGGCTTTAATACGGTTGGTGCGAGGCACCGGTGTCCCAGGTACCCAGAACGGGTACAAAGCCAGGACTTCGAACTCACAATCTGAGAGGATCACAACATCGAACTCAGACAACCCTTCAACTGTGCGTGGAAAATCGGCAATTGCCTGTTCGCACGTCATGTGAACCACTTCAATGTGACCTTCATTTAACGAATCAATCAGCGGCTGACCCCAAATATGGTGGGAGAATCCTTTGACCTCCACGTTGAAAGGCGAGGCAACAAAAATCGGTCCAATTTTCGATGCGGCATCACCAGCGTATAAGACTTTCATAGCTTTTCTCCATTTTTCTGAATTTTTTCCGGTACCAGTCTTTTGGATTGTCAAGCATGTACATAGCC
>DATEVI010000358.1:0-2438 GCA_035281865.1 Geobacteraceae bacterium
ATGGCCGACGGAGGGGAATTTTGGCCTAATCTCGATTAGCAGCCTGCTAAGAAATCCCGTGCCTTTTCCCTTGACATCATTCCAAAGGAAATCTATTCATAGGTTACTTTGACTTTACATATTGTGAAGAGTTTGTTCCGAAATACTCTTTACTTGGCCGGAGAGGGGAAAAGCCGTGGCAGTTTTCGCAGGTTCTGAATCTCACCTTCCCATTCCAGGTTTTCCAAACAGCTTCGCCCGTCCATGCGTCTTTTCGGCGATAATCCTTTGCGATTCGTTTGCCGGACCACGGATAAGACATCCGGACCGTCAGGAACTTCTGGGGCACAAGGATCTCAGTACGACGATGGTTTACACCCACGTCCTGAACCGTGGGCTAGCAGCCGGGCGATTCGGCGGCAGGTTCCTGCCGTGTTTGAAGTATTAGACGGTTCCGTTTCATTCTGGATGGCTCTCGAGTTCCTGCAAACTTTGGTGGTATCTGTGGTTGCCGGGGCGATTGGCGGATATGCGTCGTACCGAATCCAGGAGCGGAAGCTCCAGAAGGAATACGGACTTCAGGACTCCGCTGAGCGCGTGGCACGCGAAATGCTCTCCGACGCGACATGGAGCCTTAGGTCGTTCAAAGTAATCCGCCATCATTTGGGGGGATTCGAGGACGAAGAGCTTCGCAAGATTTTGGTGCGCTGCGGCGCGATTCGATTCATGTCGAAAAGCGGCGAGGAACTTTGGGGGCTGATCGATCGCAACCGAGATCGCTTGGGAATTACCAGGCTCGATGCCGACCCCGCCAACCGCAACGACGACGATCTGTTTGGTTCTCAACGAGAGTCAAAAGGATGAAGCCGTCCTCTAACGGCTGGCGGGCGTAGCGTGCCACAAGGGGCACAACCTGAGCCCGGGTGCCGTGCGGCACAATCCGGGGGGTTGATCAAATCCAGGCAAGCGTTGGAGTCTGTGGAGTAGCTCATGGATCAAGATAAAAAGTCAGAGGGTAAGCCCGAAGGGCAACAGAGTTTCTCCGCTCCTGCGATTTCACTCCCAAAGGGCGGCGGCGCGATTCGTGGCATTGGCGAGAAGTTTGCCGCGAACCCTGTGACCGGCACCGGCTCGATGACGGTGCCCATCGCTTCCAGCCCGAGCCGCTCCGGATTTGGCCCGCAGCTCTCGCTCTCCTACGACTCCGGCGCCGGCAACGGACCATTTGGCATAGGCTGGAACCTCTCGTTGCCAAGCATCACCCGGAAGACGGACAAGGGGTTGCCCCGATATCATGATGCCGAGGAGTCGGACGTCTACATCCTCTCCGGCGCAGAAGATCTCGTCCCGCTACTGATTGAAGCGGGCGGGAGCCGGCGCCGCGACAGCACGCCCAGGACGGTCAATGGTGTCGACTATACGGTAGAGCGCTATCGGCCGCGGATCGAAGGGCTCTTTGCGCGCATCGAAAGATGGACGCGCAAGAGTGATGACGACACTCACTGGCGGTCAATCTCGAAAGATAACATCACCACGCGGTACGGCAAGACCGCCGACAGCCGCATCGCCGACCCAACCAAGATTTTTTCCTGGCTCATCTGCGAGAGCTATGACGACAAGGGCAACGCCATCCTGTATGCCTACAAGGAAGAGGGCGATAATGGAATCGATCGGGCGCAGGCCCATGAGTGCAATCGCACCACGGAAAGCCGCAAGGCGAACCGGTATCTCAAAAGCATCCGTTACGGGAACACCCGGTCCCACGTGGATCCTGCGTTCGCTACACGGGAGGCCTGGAGACAAGCGACCCAGTGGCTCTTCGAAGTCGTCTTCGACTACGGAGAGGGGCGTTACCAGGAGCAACTGCCGGATGCTGACGGCCGAATTTTCGTCCAAGCCGCGCTTGCCCCGCCGACAAACTTCTCCTGGCCGGTCCGCCAAGACCCTTTCTCTGCCTATCGCGCCGGGTTCGAAGTGCGTACGTACCGCCTTTGCCGTCGTGTGCTCATGTTCCATCACTTTCCCAACGAGCTGGGCACGCCCGATTACCTGGTGCGCTCCACGGAGTTCAAATACACTGAGACTCCAATCGCTTCCTTCATCACACAGGTCGCGCAGTCGGGATATGTCCGCCAGGCGAACGGCCGGTACCTGAAGAAATCCTTGCCACCGCTCGAGTTCCAGTACAGCCGGGCCATCATCCAAGACACGGTGCGGGAACTTGACGGCGACAGCCTTGAAAACATCCCTTACGGGCTGGATGGCGCACATTACCAGTGGGTCGATCTGGACGGCGAAGGGTTGTCCGGCATTCTCACCGAGCAGGCGGAAGGCTGGTTCTACAAACGGAATCTCAGCCCGCTCACGATCCAGCGTGAGAACGGAGAGCAGACCATCACCGCCCGCTTTGCGCCGCTCGAACTCCTGGGCGCGAAACCCACTTCCGGCCTGGCGGGTGG
>DATEVI010000359.1:0-6183 GCA_035281865.1 Geobacteraceae bacterium
AGATTATGACCAACATGAACAAACTTGGACGGAAGGTTCTGAATGAAAGCACGATTATCGTTTATGCAAAATCTCCCGAAAAATCTAAGCAATATGAAGAACTGGTGGTAAAGACATTCTTTCTAAATAACCTCGATGCCAAAAAGGCAATCAATCTGCTCCGTACCATGCTGCAGATTAAAAAGGTTTATGTGAATGAAGAGCTCAATGCGATAGTCATCCGCGATTTGCCCGAAACTGTAGAGGTGGCGCACAAGATCCTTGAAGCCAACGATTTGCCGGATTCCGAGGTTCTGCTTGAGGTGGAAGTAATCGAACTCACCAAGAACAACACGGAAGCCTTTGGACTGACGCTCAGCAGATACGCAGTGACAACCGCCGGAGTAAATAGCAGCGGCAACATTATATCCGATACCCTCGGAACATCAACGACCCCCGCCTTTTTGCAAAATATCACCAACTGGAGTAGCTTCCAGGGGTTCATGACGGTCCCGAATGCCACATACAATTTCGGCAAGACCCTGTTGAACGCGGAAGTTCTCGCGAATCCGAAGATACGGGTGAAAAACAGGGAAAAATCAAAATTCAACGTGGCCACCAGGGAGCCGATCGTCACCATCTCCACCACCGGTACCACCGGCGGCTTCAGCACCAACGTCCAGTATGTGGATGTGGGTATTAAGGTGAATGCAGAACCCACCATTTTGCATGATAATGAAATCAATTTGAAGCTAAGCCTGGAGGTGAGTTCGAATCTGGGGTCGCAGACTCTTTCCGACGGCACTACCGTCATCAGAATCGGGACGAGAAACCTCGATACGGTGCTCAGTGTGAAGGATGGCGAAACAAGCGTGATCGGTGGTCTCATACAGACGAATGACAGCAAAGACAAACGAAAAATATTTATTCTCGGAGACATACCGATTATTGGTCCCCTTCTGACCGGGAACGACAACAGGAAAAGCAAAACGGAACTTGTCCTTGCCCTGACTCCACGAATAATTCGTCTGCCTGCCGCGCCTGAACAGGACATCGCATCTTTCTGGTCGGGCAAGGAGGATGAGCCCTCTTCGACAAGTCCCTATTCCTCCTTTGCCGATGAATCGGAGATAATATCCAATCAGCCTGCCGCGCCGCAGCAACCGGCAGGCCAGATGCTTCCCCTTGAGACATTACAGCCGCCTGCCTCACCGCAGGCACCGGCTCCGGTACCCTCCCCGCAGCAAGATGCACGTGGAACTGTTACAATAACCGCCCCACCCGCAGTTGCCGCCGGTGACCAGTTTGCCTTGGAAGTAAATTCCGCCGGCTCAACAAATCTGTACAGTACACCATTTGTCCTGACTTATAATCCGAATCTTGTCGATGTGGTGGGTGTGACGGAAGGAAATTTCCTGAAACAGGACGGGAAAAAGACTGAATTCCGTACCTCGATTGACACAAACAGCGGAAGGGTAAGCGTAATATCTAATAGAGTCGGCAATGTTGGCGGTGTAAGCGGCACTGGTACGTTGGTCAACGTGCTCTTCAAGGCAAAAATGAAGGGTGTTGCCGCTTTTGGAGTACAGGACGCTAACTTTACGACGCCTGAAGGCAGCACAGTAACAGCAAGCCCATACAACGTTGCAGTGGAGATCAGGTAGAACATTTTACCTAGACGGAAATGATGCGTATAAATTCTTCGGGATTGACCTTAATTGAATTGATAGTTACCGTGACCATCATCTCAGTTCTTTCGCTGCTGGTCATGCCGATGGCACAGATGACGGCAAAGAGAACAAAGGAATTGGAGCTCAAAAGGAACCTCAGGGTTGTTCGTAACGCTTTGGACGAATACAAGAAAAGTTATGACAGGGCAGTTGAAGAAAAAAAGATCGTGCCGGGATTGGATCAGGTTGTTTCCGGATACCCCGCCACATTGCAGGAACTGGTGGACGGAAAAGATTTTGGCGGCCTTTATAACTATAAGAAAAAGTTTCTGAGGGCCATACCTGCTGACCCCTTCAATCCTCCCAAGCCCGGTGAAGAACCGGAGTGGAGTCTTCGTTCCTACACGGACGAACCCGACAGTACGGCTTGGGGTGGAGAGGATGTCTATGATATCCATTCATTAAGCAAGGAAACGGCAATCGACGGAACAAATTACAATGAGTGGTAAAAAAATGCTTAAATCACTTCCGGCAGGAAACCGGCGGGGATTTACCCTGATAGAACTCTTGATTGTTATGAGCATTATCGGTATCCTTGCAGCCATTGCGGCCCCGAATGTCCAGATCGGCATTATAAAGGCCAGGGAGGCGGTCCTCCGTGAAGATCTGTATAACTTCCGCAGCACCATAGATCAGTTTTATGCGGATCAAGGGAAGTACCCGGATTCACTTGAGGAAATCGTAGAAAAAAGATACCTCCGTGATATGCCGAAGGACCCCTTCACCGGCAAGAATGATACATGGATTGTTGTTGCTCCGCCACCTGCTCCGGAAGGAAGCGAAATCAAAGGGTCTGTCTACGACGTTCACAGCGGTTCAGATCTCGTCGGCACGAACAATGTCCCGTATAACGAATGGTAGTAAAATGTGAAAAACGAGTAATATCAATGGGGGGATCGTACATCGTGTCTTCCGTTACCTCGAGGGTATTTCACAATGATTGAGCTTCACAACGTATCTCTGTCTTACCAAAAGGATGCTTCCGCGCTTTCCGACATCAACCTGAAGATTGAAAAAGGTGAATTCGTTTTTCTGACCGGCGTCTCCGGAGCAGGAAAATCGACTCTGCTGAAACTGTTGTATGGAGCGTTGAAACCTACCCGCGGGCAGGTTCTCGTTGATGGGCAAAATATCACCAGGCTCAAATCTTCGCAGATTCCTCTTGTCCGCAGGAAGATAGGGGTTGTATTTCAGGATTTCAAACTGCTTCCAAACCGGACAGTATTGGAGAATGTTGCCTTGGCTCTCGAAGTTCTTGGCTGGAGCCGTAAAGATATTGGCAGGAAGGTTTATCACATACTCAAGCAAGTGAGCCTTGAGCATAAAATCAAATCAACGCCTTTGCGGCTTTCCGGCGGAGAACAGCAGCGGGTAGCACTTGCCCGTGCCCTGGTGAACGATCCCAGGATAGTGCTGGCGGACGAACCCACCGGCAATCTGGATGAAGAGTCGAAAGATCGGATTCTGGATATTCTCAAGGAAGCGAATATTCGCGGCAGTACAGTAGTAATCGCGTCGCACGACAAGCGACTGACGGATGGCAGTCACCGGAGGATAATAGTCCTGGACAAAGGGCATGTCATGGAGGATTCCGATGTCCGGAAATAAATCTGGGAAAAGACCTAAACTTTCCAAAGAGGGGTTCTGGGGACAATTGGGCTATTTTTTCAGAAGGGCTGTTCTTAATATCAGACAAAACCTTCTGGTAAACGTTCTGACTGTAGCGACCATTTCCCTGTCAATTCTGATTTTCTCCCTGCTGCTGCTCCTATACTTAAACCTTGAAAAAGTGACTGAGCAATGGAGTGAACGGGTGCAGGTGACCGCATATTTCGACAACGAATTGCCGCCGCAGGAACGCAAAGCCATGATCGACGGAATTCAATCCCTGGTCGGCACCGGCAGGATTTCGTATGTTTCGAAGAATGAAGCGCTGCAAAGATTCCGTGAAAGGTTGCAGGGACAGGATGCCCTCCTCGAAGAGGTCTCTGCCGAGATCCTTCCTGCTTCACTTGAGATAGAACTGAAGAAGGGATTCCGCAGCGATGACGCGCTGCAATCCTATATTACGGGGCTTAGGAAGATCCCAGGTATTTCGGAAATACAGTACGGGGAGGACTGGGTACACCGATTCAACAATTTTCTGTATTTCATGAAGCTTCTGGGTCTATTCGTGGGATGTTTTCTTGTTTTGGCGGTAGTTTTTATCGTCGCCAACACCATAAAGCTCACAGTTTGCTCAAGGAAAGACGAATTGGAGTTACTTGGTCTGGTCGGCGCAACGCGCCTGTTCATAAAAATCCCTTTTCTTATCGAGGGGGTCCTGCAAGGGGCCGCAGGTGCCATACTTGCGATCGTCGTATTGTTCGGCCTTTATTATGGATTTCTGCATAACGCGGGAGACTTTATAGGTTTTAACCCCATGGAGCGCAACATCATTTTTCTCCCGTTGACCCACGTGGCAGGAATTCTTACAGGGGGCATTCTGCTCGGTTTTCTGGGAAGCCTTGCTTCGCTGAAACGATTTATATCTGTTTAGCTATGATTCTACGAATGCTTCTATACATAAGCTTTATGTCGTTTTTGTCAGGTTCTGTCTGGGGGGCTGATGTAAAGCAACAATTGCAGGGGATAAAAAAGGAAATTAAAGAAAAGAAGCAACTCATCAATAAGACCACACGCGTCGAGAACGTTGTCACTGGTGAAATTGCAAAAATTGATCAAAACCTTAAAGATAAAAATGCAAGCCTCAATGTCCTGAAGAATGATCTGCAAAAGGTAGAGAATAATTTGAAGCGTACCGGTCTAGAAGTCGGAACCTTGAAAGTTGATGTCGAGCGCAGGAAACATCAGATTCGGAAACGGCTCGTTTCCGAATACAAAGCCGGATACGCAAGTGATATCAGATTCTTTTTTTCCTCTGAATCGTTTCCCCAGTTGGTCGAAGGGACCCGCTACATGAAATCAGTGCTGGAAAACGACCGAAAAATGCTCGCAGAGCATAATTCCAGGATTGAAAGACTCAAGCAACTGCAGGTAAACCTGGAACGGGAAGCGCAGAAAAAAGAAGGGATAAAATCAAGCATAGAGCTGAAAAAAGGGGAAATCGAGGCAGAGAAAAAGAATAAAGCGGTATATCTTGCAAAGGTAAAAGAGGATAAAAAGAATTATCAGTCTTCATTGCAGCAACTTGAAGCCAATTCCAGAAGACTGCAGACCATAATCAGGAGACTGGAGGCCTTAAGCAGAAAGCGTGCTGCCGAAGAAAAGAAGCGTGCTGCCGAAGAAAAGAATGTTTCCAGGAATGTGGTTAGAAAGCGGGTTGACTCTCCACCCCCCTCCTCTTCTTCACCGGACACGGGTTTTATGTCCCAGAAGGGCCGCCTCTTTATGCCTGCTAGAGGACAAATAATAAGCGGATTCGGCAGACATAAGCATCCTCAGTTTAATTCTTATACATTCAATAACGGCATTTCCATCGCCGCGCCGGCTGGTACGGATGTCCGTGCAATATATGACGGCAAAGTCATTTATGCCGAATATTTCAAAGGCTATGGTAACTTAGTTGTGGTAGACCATGGTGGCGGGTATTTCAGTTTATATGCGCATAATTCGAGAGTTCAAAAAAGAGTCGGAGCAACCGTCGCGAAAAATGATACTGTAGCATCTGTCGGCGATATTGATTCTACCAACGGTCCGATGCTCTATTTTGAAATAAGATATCAGGGAAAACCGGTCGACCCATCCCACTGGGTAAGGTAACGGCATAGGAACATTCATCGGGGAGGTACAATGTTTACAAGCAAAAAAAGGAAAATGGTTGCATTCTTAATTGCCGCAATTTCCATGCTGGTCGTCGTAATAGGAATCGGGGCCCAGCATCGTTGTGCAGCTCAGGGGGGAAATGACTACGAAGCGATTGAGTTATTTACCGATGTACTGGCAATTGTGAAAAAAAACTATGTGGAGGAAGTGGATACCAAAAAGCTGATCTATGGTGCAATAAACGGCATGCTTTCTTCCCTTGATCCGCACAGTTCCTTTATGCCTCCCGAAATGTACAAAGAGATGAAAATTGATACCAAAGGCTCTTTCGGCGGATTGGGCATCGAGATTACCATAAAAGATGGTTTTCTGACGGTCATTTCACCCATTGAAGACACACCCGCCTTCAGATCCGGCATTAAGGCAGGCGATCAGATACTTAAGATAGAGGACAAGTTCACGAAGGACATGACTATCATGGATGCAGTGAAGCGGATGAGGGGTCCCAAAGGCACCAATGTGACCATTACCATCATGTGAGAAGGGTTCGACAAACCCAAAGAATTTACCATCACGCGAGACATCGTGCAAATCAAGAGTGTTAAATTCAAGACTCTTGATAAAGGGTATGGATATGTCAGGATTTCCCAGTTCCAGGAGAAAACCGACGAAGATCTGGCAAAAGCCCTTAAGACTTTGAAGGAGGAGA
>DATEVI010000360.1:0-3502 GCA_035281865.1 Geobacteraceae bacterium
AGCGCCCAGACTTGACTGGCCGTGTTGTAGGTGAGTTCGTAAAGGGCCGTACCGTCGCTTACCGCGAAATGGAGCAGGGTAACCTCACCCGACTTGTCCTTCCATGTATAGGTGATCTCCCGGATCGTATGCTTTTTCCACTTCCGGTCGAACCATACCGGACGTATGCTGTTGCCGGGGCCGAAGACCGCGGCCACGCGGATGTTTTCCGCCGATGCGTATACCATAAATCTTATTCCAGGGGTCGGTATATGCCGACGACCTTGCCGATTATGGTGATTTCTCCGCCCGCCTCCGCACGGACGATGATGTCGTCATAGTTGGGATTGGCGGGACGAAGGCAGATATGATCTTTCCTGCGGTAAAAGCGCTTGAGAGTGGCCTCTCCATCTATCATGGCTACGACGATATCACGGTTTTCGGCAGTGCTCTGCGGGCGCACCAGGGCCAGGTCCCCTTCAAGAATGCCGTCGTTGACCATTGAATCCCCCTTAACCCGGAGGAAGAAGGCCGCGCCCGATTTCAACTGCGAACGGTCGATGGAGAAGTATCCCTCTATGTCCTCTATTGCGGGCTGCGGAAGACCCGCCTTCACCACTCCGACCACCGGGAGCGCAACGGCCGCGGATGGATGGCCGGTCAGGGTTATTCCCCTGGACGTTCCGGAAATCTTCCTTATGTATCCTTTTTTCTCCAGGGCTTCCAGATGTTTCATAACCCCCAGGGTTCCCGTTATCCGGAGGTGTTCGGCAATGTCCCGCAGGGTCGGGGGGTAGCCGTTGCTGTCGATGTAGCCGGTAATGAACTCCAGAACTTCGGTCTGTCGCCGGGTTAGCTGTTCCATGAAATGACTCCGTTCGAGTTATCATATGATAACCAGAATGTACCATCCGAAGGATGGGATGTCAAGCCGCAGAGCTTTGCCGGTAGAGCGTCCGTTTCTTTGAAATACGTTGACATGGTGCCGGTTTTTGGCTAGTCTAGCGGTATTGCCGGGGCGTCCGGAACGATTCGGGGGTTTAAAGTGAAGAGTTGCAGGATTGTTTGTTTTCTTCTCATTATCCTTGCCTCTGTGACAGGGTGTGAAAAAAAGGAAGAGCCGCTGTTCCATGAGTCCAGCAGGGTCCAGGCGCCGGTAAAAGACCCCCCCAAGGAAGTCATTGCCACCCAGCAGGCCTTCATCGCCGGCGTGCAGCAAGTAACCCCTTCAGTTGTAAACATATCGACCGTCAGCAAGAAGAAGATCGTCCGGCCGATGTTTGAATTCTCCCCCTTCTTCGACGACTTTTTCAAAGGCATGCAGCCGGCACCCCGTTATCGGCGGGAGACAAGTCTCGGTTCCGGTTTCATCATCAACAAGGAAGGGTACATTCTTACCAACGACCACGTGGTTCGGGACGCTGAAACCATAAAGGTCAAGCTGTCCAATGAAAAGGTGTACGACGGCAAGGTTGTCGGTGCCGATCCGAAGACGGACATGGCCGTGGTTAAGATAAATGCCAGTGAGGACCTCCCGGTGGCGGTCCTGGGTGATTCCGGCAAGCTCGAGGTCGGCCAGTGGGCCATTGCCATCGGCAACCCTTTCGGACTTTCCCGTACCGTGACGGTGGGAGTTGTGTCGGCGACCGGCCGCAGCGGGATGGGTATAGAAACGTATGAGGATTTCATTCAGACGGATGCCGCCATCAACCCTGGAAATTCAGGCGGTCCCCTTTTGAATGTCTATGGCGAGGTGATCGGTATCAATACTGCCATTGTGGCTGCCGGACAGGGTATCGGATTTGCAATTCCCATAAACATGGCGAAGAATATCATCCCGCAGCTCATCAACAAGGGCTCGGTGAGTCGTGGTTGGCTCGGGGTCTCCATTCAGCCCGTTACCGACGATCTTGCCAGGTCATTCGGCCTCAAATCCGCGCAAGGAGCGCTGGTGAGCGAGGTCATGGCGGGGGGGCCCGCGGCAAAGGCAGGCATCAGGCAAGGGGACGTAATTGTCAGCTTTGCCGGGAAAGCGGTAAAAGATGTCCAGCAGCTTCAACGTCTGGTAGCGGAAACACCGATCGGTAAAAAGATCGAGGTGCAGATATTCCGGGCAGGGAAAGAAATAAAGCTTCCCCTTGTGACAGGTAGTGCGGAAAGCGCCGAGGCATTGCACCCCAGACATGAGAATAGCGCCCCTTCCGCCGTGTTGGGGCTGACGGTGGAGGAACTGCCTGCCCAGATGCGCGCTGAAGGTGCTTTCGGGGTACTTGTTACAGATGTTGAAGAGAGCAGCGTTGCTGCCGAAGCCGGGATTCAGGGCGGCGACGTGATCGTGGCCGTCAACCAGATACGAGTAGCAAACCTGTCCGAATACCTGAAGGCTGTCAAAGGCGCTGAAAAAAGAGGTTCAGTGGCCTTTCTGGTGAGACGCGGTGACGCCAGTATTTATTTTGCCCTGAGAATTCGCTGACCCGGTCTGAAAATCAAAATTGTCCGTCGTTCAAAGGAATATCCCATGAGCCTTATTGACAACCCTGATCATGCAAGAAGACTTGCCCGTGCGATTATCTCGGATGTGGCCCTGTACAATCGCGAAAAAGTTGAGGAAGGTATAAAGAACGACAACATCTTCCAACTTCTCGCCGACGAGATTGAAGAGGGGAGAAAGCATTACATGTCAAGGGTCGCCCCTGAACTGGTCCCCGAAAAAATATTCGAACTGGCAATCGTCGACGTGCTGATAAAACGGGCGGGGAAGATCGAATCCTCCATCTGGTAGAATTTCCCTCGAATTCATTTATTTGCGAGGCGCGGTTTTTTCAATCGCGCCTTCGCTGTTTCAAAGGTGTTTATTTGACCGAAAAAGAATTTATATACCCTTTTGAAGGAAAACAGGAACGTCTCGATATTTTTATCTCCAAGGCCGCTGAGGACATGACCCGTTCCGGTGTTCAGCGCCTCATCGAGGCTGGTCTTGTAACTGTGAACGGGGTATTGGAAAAACCCTCCCTCAAGCTGAAGGGAGGAGAGCGCATCGTAATGAAAATTCCCGTGCCCGCGCCGGCCGTGCCCGTTGCGGAAGAGATTCCCCTTGAAATACTGTATGAAGACAGCGATATTGTCGTCGTAAACAAACCGGCCGGCATGGTGGTGCATCCGGGAGCGGGTAATTTCACGGGTACCCTTGTCAACGCACTTCTCGGTCATTGTCGGGATCTTTCAGGAATCGGTGGAGAAATAAGGCCCGGAATTGTTAATCGGATTGACAAGGATACCTCGGGAATACTGGTCGTTGCCAAAAATGACCGTGCCCACCAGGACCTTGCCCGCCAGTTCAAAGAGCACAGCATCAAGCGTGTATATGTGGCCCTCGTGTATGGCTCGCCGAAGGGGGACAAGGGTTCCATTGAGGCTGCAATAGGACGCCATCCTTCCGACAGAAAGAAGATGTCGGGAGTTGCGAGACGGGGAAGGCATGCGGTGACCCATTGGCGGGTTAAAGGCCGGTATCAGCGAATGA
>DATEVI010000361.1:0-2082 GCA_035281865.1 Geobacteraceae bacterium
TCTCCCGGCGCTCACGGCTCACCGAGTCCAGGATCAGCCCGCAGGTTAGCCCGATCCCGGCAAGCACCATCAGGCCGGTGACCAGGATCGCCGTTGGGACACGCGGGACAAGCCCGGTTTCAAGGAATTCGATAACGACCGGAATGCCCAAAGCCAGCGATATGAGGACAAGCAGGCCCGACAGGAAACCGAAGAAGCGGAAGGGATGGAACTCCTTGAACAGCAGCACGATGGTGCCCAGGATTCGTATCCCGTCGCGTATGGTATTGAGCTTGCTGGCGGTGCTTGCCTGCCGCTCGAAATAGGGACACTCGACCTCGGCGTAGGGGAGGCGCAAGTCCAGTGTATGAATCGTGAGCATTGCCTCGATTTCGAATCCACTCGCAAGAGCTGGAAATGACTTGACCAGCCGGCGCGACATGACCCGGTAGCCGGAAAGGATGTCATGGAACCGGCTTTTGAAAAGCTTGCCGACCGTGGCGGTCAGAAAACGATTTCCGAAAAGATGGCCGAAGCGATAGCTTCGAGAGTTCCTTTCATGTGCGCGGATCCCGACCACCATGTCGAGATTCTCCTTTAGTAGGAGTTCAATCATCCGCGGGGCGATGCCCGCATCGTAGGTTCCGTCCCCATCCGCCAGAATGTAGAGATCTGCTTCCACGTCGGCGAACATGCGGCGCACAACGTGGCCTTTCCCCTGCATAGCCTCGTGACGGACAACGGCGCCCGCGGCCGAGGCATTGGCGATCGTATCGTCGGTGGAGTTGTTGTCGTACACATAGATATCGGCTTGTGGTAGCGCTGTGCGGAAGGCTTTGATCACCTGGGCGATGACCGGGCCTTCGTTATGGCACGGCAGCAGCACCACCGTTTTCAACGGGACAGACCGGCTTGTATTCTGATTCTCCGAGCGCACGATTCAGTCGGGACCCGGATGGGCAGACCGTTTCCCCAGGGCCCATCTGGCCGCCAAGACGATGGGCAACATAGACATGATATACAGGAATGGGCGCATGGGAATCGCATATCGCGGCAGCGGGAAGCCGATCATCATGATCACCGCATGATACAACAAAAGAATTGAGATGGCGCGCGTAACGAAGAGCGCTTCTTGCGAGAGCCCGGACCAACGTGGAGGCAGCCAGGCAATACAGATACCTCCCGCCATTAATGCCACGAAAATCCAGTGAGTGGCGCGCATCAGCGCATGTGTCGCCTTGAACTGGGGCAGATAATTATAAGGCGTACTCTCTACAGGATAAACAAAGACGTCGCCTGGTCCTTCAATGTTGCTCCATGACCATAGCATGAGTGGTTTACCGAGGATGTACCAACGTAGTTGCTCGACCGGGGCCTCCTTGAACTTATTGCCTATCTCCGCCACCACGGAAGGTAAATTCTTGGAGGTTTCCTCAAAGCGGGGATCGAAGCGATACGGATAGCCGTAGCTCTGCGGATCGTTCCGGTACATCATGTTGGCATACACCCCCGTGCGTAGTCCCGCCAGCATCAGAATATTGTCTCCTGGCGCACCCAAGGTGTTTATATTTCGCGCTATCCACGCTCCGTACAGGAGGCTGAAGCCCAGAACAACCACGGCGACTTTTCTCCATCCGGATTTCCATCCCCAGCCATAGAGCAGAAAGACCGTCAAAGGAATCACAAAGTAAAGCAGCATGGGATGCGTCAGCGCTGCTGCGCCGAGCGCCAATCCGGCGAACACCAATTTGATCGCGCCAGGTTTTTCTGTCATCGTGGATATGAGGTACATCGTCAGCACGACAAGGAAACAGAAAAGCGTTTCGCTCAGGAGATAGACGTTCATCGTGACCAGGTGCGGACTGATGGCCGTCAGGGCCGATGCCGTGAGAGCCAGTGGCATCGGCAGGAAGCGGCGACTTATCCAGAACACGAGCAGCACGGTCAGCGTGCTGATTACCGCCTGGACCCGGATGATCGCGGCAACATTGCCGGCGGTAAGCGGGTTGTCCAGAAACAGCGCGATGAACAGGGGGTAAAGCGGGGCGCGTTTCGCGTCCGGCACGGGATTCGCCTGTCCGTCGATGGTGAACGTATCCGAGC
>DATEVI010000362.1:0-3838 GCA_035281865.1 Geobacteraceae bacterium
TGCCAAGGGTGAGGTTCGTATCGCCATAGTTGGTAAATACGTAAATCTGACCGAGTCTTACAAATCTCTTTCGGAGGCCCTGACCCACGGAGGCATTGCCAACGATTGTCGTGTGAGGTTGAAGTATCTCGATTCCGAAAAAATAGAGACAAATGGTTTGGATGGCATTTTTGACGATGTTGACGGGATGCTCGTGCCGGGTGGTTTCGGTGAAAGGGGTACCGAAGGCAAGGTCAAGGCCATTGAACATGCAAGGCAGAACAAAATCCCATTCTTCGGGATATGTTTGGGGATGCAGATGGCCGTTGTGGAATATGCAAGAAATGTTTGCGGTATCCACGACGCATGTTCCAGCGAGTTCCGGCCTGAAGGTGAAAATCCGGTGATACACCTGATGGAAAATCAGAGGGGTATCGACCGCAAAGGCGGGACGATGCGTCTCGGATCTTATCCATGCACGCTTGGAAAAGGGACATCGGCTCAAAAGGCTTATGGGGCGCTTGATATCTCCGAAAGGCACCGACACCGCTATGAAGTGAACAATAATTTCCGGGACATTCTTCTCTCCAACGGTCTCATTCTGTCCGGAGTGAACAGGGAGCTCGACCTTGTTGAAATGGTAGAGTTACAGGATCACCCCTGGTTCGTCGGATGCCAGTTCCACCCCGAATTCAAATCGAAACCTCTGAATCCCCACCCGTTGTTCAAAGCATTCATTGCAGCCGCGCTGGAATCCAGGAACGCGTGAAGCCGATCCGAAAAATGGCGTCAGGCCGGGGATGAGTATCCTTCCCATGGCCTTTCGTTTTTTTTCGTTACGAGACGCTTCCATATAAGGGACAAAAGATGGTCAAAGAGATAGCAATCCGAAATGTTAAAATTGGCGGCAACAGGCCCTTGGTTCTTATTGCCGGACCATGCGTCATCGAAAATGAAGCGGCTACGCTTCGTTGTGCGGAGCGGTTGCTGACTATATGCAACGGCATTTCCGTTCCCCTGATTTTCAAGGCCTCGTATGACAAGGCGAACAGGACATCTGTCACTTCTTTCCGCGGTCCCGGCCTGAAAGAAGGGATTCGAATACTTGCCAAGGTTTCAGAGTCCCTCGGCTTGCCCACTCTTACCGATGTTCATTCCGTGGAAGAGATTCAGCCGGTTTCGGCGGTGGTTGATGTTCTGCAAATACCTGCTTTTCTGTGCCGCCAGACTGACTTGGTCGTGGAGGCGGCAAGGAGCGGCAGGGTGGTTAATCTGAAGAAAGGGCAGTTCATGGCTCCCTGGGATATGGGGAACGTTGTAGATAAAGCGCTCAGCGTCGGCAATTCCAAAGTTGTTCTCACGGAGCGGGGCGTGTCGTTCGGCTACAACAACTTGGTCTCCGACATGCGTTGTCTTCCCATCATGCGCGGGTTGGGTTATCCAGTCATCTTTGATGCGACTCACAGCGTTCAGTTACCCGGCGGGCAGGGAACCTCATCAGGAGGCCAGCGTGAATTCGTGGAGTGTCTTGCCAGGGCGGCCGTGGCTACGGGTATTGATGGCATTTTTCTCGAGGTGCATGACAACCCGGAAGAGGCTCGTTGCGACGGACCAAATTCGGTAAAACTCGATGACCTGCCTGCAATACTGAAGAAATTGAAGGCGATAGATTCAATTGTGAAATAGTATTGGGCAGCAAGAGTAAAGAGGTGTCAACGGTGATTCTGGAAGAAGCAAAGAGGGTGATACGTGTCGAAGCCGAGGCGCTGGTGTCTCTGGCGGAGTCCCTGGATGGTGAGTTTGAAAAGGCCGTGAATCTGATACTGGCCACGCCGGGACGGGTGGTGGTAACCGGTATGGGCAAGTCGGGGTTGATCTGCCAAAAAATTGCTTCAACCATGGCTTCTACCGGCACACCGGCTTTTTTTCTGCATCCGGCGGAAGGTATCCATGGCGATCTCGGCATGATTATGAAGGGTGACGTAGTCATCGCGGTCTCTCACAGCGGAGAAACTGAAGAGGTCCTTCGCATTCTCCCCACCATAAAGAGACTCGGTGCGCAGCTCATTGCCATTTCCGGCAACAGGAGCTCCACCCTTGCCAAGGCAGGGGACGTGTTTCTCGATATTGCCGTCAAGGAGGAAGCGTGCCCCCTGGGTCTGGCTCCGACCGCTTCCACTACCGCTACACTGGCGATGGGGGATGCCCTGGCGGTGGCCCTGCTGGTGAAGCGGGGCTTCAGGGCTGAAGATTTCGCCCTTTTTCATCCCGGAGGTTCGCTGGGCAAAAAGCTCCTTCTCAGGGTCGAAGATTTGATGCACAGAGATGATTCCATACCTCTGGTTGGTGCGGATACTCTGATGAGGGAGGCCCTGTTTGAGATGACCTCCAAAGGTCTCGGAATAGTCGGTGTGTTGGATGAACAAGGTTCGCTGGTCGGCGTCATTACTGACGGGGATTTGCGAAGGGCCCTGGAAAAAGGCACCGACATCATAAATATGGCGGCTGGCATGCTGATGATCAGAAATCCCAAGAGGATTGAGGCTGCGGAGTTGGCGGCAAAGGCATTGCAGCGCATGGAGCAATACGTGATTACATCCCTTTTTGTTTTCGAAAACGAACGCAGTGAAAAACCTGTTGGTATAATACATCTCCATGATCTGCTGAAGGCCGGGCTTGCATGATGAAAGAGAGACTGGAAAAAATCAGGCTTTTATTGATGGACGTTGACGGGGTTCTGACCGATGGCCGGATTATAATCGATGCCAATGGCGTCGAGAGCAAATTCTTCAACGTCAAGGATGGTCATGGGATCAAAATGGTGCAACGTGCCGGCATACAGGTCGGTATTATCTCGGGAAGAGAATCTCAGGTGGTCACAAATAGAGCCGCCGAACTCGGGATTACTTGTATCCACCAGAAAGCCCATGACAAATTGCTCCCCTATCGTGAAATCCTTGCAAAGACAGGCCTCGATGACCATGAGGTTGCATACATTGGCGATGATGTTATTGATGTTCCCCTTCTGCGCCGGGTGGGATTCGCAGCCGCTCCGGCCGATGCAATCGACGAAGTGATCCCTTGGGTCCATTTTGTATCGAAAAAAGCCGGTGGATGGGGTGCTGTTCGTGAAGTATGCGATCTTCTGTTAAAATGTCAAAATGCCTGGGATTCGGCTACTGCTAAATATTTTCTGTGAAACTGGAGCCTTTCGGACATAATTCGATTGCTGCGTTCAATCTCCGTGCCAACTTTCTTGAAGCCTCCCAGAATCTGCTTTACACCCATTTTTTATGGTGTTATACTTCAGCCTGTTATGCTGAAGCCCAATAAAATCAAGCTGCTTCTGGCGCTGAGCGTAATTCTGGCAGGGGTCGGGCTAACCGTAACTATTATCCTTAAGACACACCAGTCCACCGGACCCGTTCAAATTCTGAAGCAGCTTCCCAAAAACGTCGATATTTCTCTGCAGAAGATACACTATACGGATACGAAGGATGGACAAAAGCGCTGGGATCTGATTGCGGAAAAGGTCGAATACGACAAAATCCGCGATCTCACACTGTTCAGTGCTATCAGGATGGAAATATTTTCCAGAGGGAAAGGTGACGGGAAGCTTACCCTGAGGGCGGAAAAGGCCATCTATGATAACAAGACCGGCGATGTCGAGGCTGAAGGAAATGTGACTGTGGTCAACGAAGCCGGAATGAAATTCGAAACAGAACGTCTCCGCTATGAGTCGTCCAGCTCGAAAATAGACACACGGGATTTCGTCAAGATTACCGACGGCAAACTGACCGTCGAAGGTACCGAGATGGTGTTCATGCTCAAGGAGAAAAGCGTGAGAATCTTGCATGAT
>DATEVI010000363.1:0-3381 GCA_035281865.1 Geobacteraceae bacterium
CCCCTTCAGAAACAGCCCGGCATTCTCCTTACGCTGGATCTCGTCAATAAAGACCACGCCGCCACTGCCCAATTCCAATCTAATCTTCTGGAGAAGCGCGCCTTGAGACGCGAGGTGGCGGAAGTCGTCCTCAACATCCAGATTGAGCCAGAGGGTATTTCGCCGTGTCGCCTCGCACATTAAATTAACTGAAAGGGGTAGAATATTATTACAATGTTTTGTATGGGAGAGAATCTTTATCAGATTCATTTGATCATAGAAAGAGAGGGCAACCAGAGGATTAATGGTTTGGCCGCCACACCTGTTGGTAGCCCTCCCGGAAAGCTGTATTTTGATACTACACTTTGCTGTCGATGTAAAGGTTTTGAACGACAGAGGCAAGATGTTCCCTTGGCTGAAGCCGTCGAGATGTCCCCGGTGCGGGGGCGTAAGATTATGGGGGCATGGGTTTGCGCCGAGGTATTTTGAAGGGTTTTCCGAGTTTCTATGGATGAAGCGCTTTCGATGTCCCGATTGCTTTGCCGTCCATACCTGTAGGCCGTTGGGGTTTTTGAGAGGCTTTCGGTATTCTGCCTGTGTGATCCGTTCGAGTCTGTTGAAAAAGATTATGGAGAACGGTTGGGTCAGGGGAGTTGTGCGGCAGAACCAGCAGTACTGGTATCGTTGTCTCAGGACGTGGGCCTCTCGCCTGGAAAACGTAAAGCTCCCTTCTTCAGCGCATCTTGAATCATTCCTTTCCGCGAGAATCTTCCCCGCGACAGAACATTTTGCGCCGCTGCGCATATGATGCTTCCCCCACCTTCTTCTTGCGTCGATAAGTCCCTGGCGCCTCTGGTATGGGTAGCGAAAATCTTTCAGGAGGTGTTCGCTATGGACGAAGAAGGAAAAAGACGGATTGCGCAGTTTCGGTTTGGGGTGATTCACGATCTTATTGGCGACAGAAAGCTCAATCGAGGAGAGCAAAAGAGGTTGCTGCTGGAGAAGTCTTCCTCCACATGGGAGATCCCCGGTTCCGAGCGGAGTTTCATCAGTGTCTCGACGATTCTGCTTTGGGCCAGAAGGTACGAGAAGGGTGGGCGCAGAATCGAGAGCCTCTACCCGGATGCCCGGTGCGATCGGGGGAGGCCCCGCGTCCTCGACGAGGAAACGATCCTTTCCCTGGTGGAGCTCAGGAAGCAATTGAAGGGGGCATCGCTTCCGGTCGTTCTGCGGGAGGCAAAACTCCGGAAGATACTCCATCCGGGCGTCAAAGTGCATCCCGCCACCATCTATCGTCTGTTCAAACAACGGGGTCTGATGAAACGGGAAGTCACCCCTGTGGATCGCAGACGATTCGAAGCGGAACTGCCCAACGACATCTGGCAGTCCGACGGTATGCACGGCCCGAGGATATTTGTAGAGGGGAAAGAGAGAAAAACCTATCTCTTCGCCTTCATCGATGACATGAGCAGGCTGATCTGTCACGCCGAGTTCTTTTGCCATGAACGGGTGGAAAACTACACCGCCGCATTGAGAGTCGCCCTTGCGAAACGAGGTTTGCCGAGGAAACTCTACGTGGACAACGGCCCTGCCTTCCGATCCAATCTGCTGGCTCACGCCACTGCGTCTCTGGGCATCGCCCTGATTCACTCCACCCCCTACCAGCCCCAGGGCCGGGGAAAAATAGAACGGTTCTTCCGCACCCTGCGCATGCAGTTTCTCAGTACGTGCCCCGAGGGGCTCTCCCTGGAAAAGCTCAATGAGGCCCTCAACCGGTGGCTCGACGAGCATTATAACGTCACCATTCATTCCAGCACCAGGCAGACGCCTCTGAACCGCTACCTCAAACATGCCCATTTGCTCCGGGAAGCCCCGAAGGACCTCAACGATTACTTCCGTATCCGTACCACCAGAAAGGTGGATCGGGACCGAACCGTCTCACTCAACGGCATGCTCTATGAAGCCCCGATCCCGCTGATCGACAAGACGATCACCCTGCTGTATCATGACGGCGACCCCGCAAGAATCGAGGCCTTCCATGAGGGCATCTCCCACGGCATTCTCGTCCCCTTGGACATGAAGATCAACTGCCGGGTGCGCAGAGAAAACAATATCGTCAACCTCCTGCCAACGGCGCAAAACCAGGGAACCAAGGATGACCAACCCAAATACACCGGCGGAAAACTCTTCGGGGAGGTGGACCATGGGCTATAAAACCTTCTTCGGTTTCCAGAAAGAACCGTTCTCCCAAGATATCCGCGTGGAAGATCTCTACCCCCTGCCGGGTCTCCAAGCTGCCTCGGAACGCTTCCTCTATGCTCTCAATCTCGGTGCCACTTCCATTATCACCGGCGATGTGGGAAGCGGAAAATCCACCGCCCTCAGATACGCAGCCACCAAACTCCACCCCTCTCAGTATAAGGTCGTCTCGGTTGTCGCCTCCACCGGATCCATGGCCGACATCCTCAGGCAAATCTGTAACGGCTTCGACGTGGATGGGCAAACCAA
The DNA here is from genome assembly GCA_035281865.1 of Geobacteraceae bacterium. GTDB lineage: Bacteria > Desulfobacterota > Desulfuromonadia > Geobacterales > Geobacteraceae > CAIWTU01. The sequence goes on from DATEVI010000363.1 coordinate 2,488, forward strand.
CTCTCTGGCCAAGCTTACCAAAACCCTGCGTGCCGCCATCCTGGAAATCTCCCAGAGAAAGCAGATCCCCGTATTGATCATCGATGAGGCCTCCCTCATGAGGCTGGAAATCTTCGCCCAACTCCATACATTAAGCCAGTTCGACATGGATTCCAAACCGCTGCTCCCGATCGTCCTGGCTGGCCAAAACAACCTCGTCGACAAGCTCATGTTCCATACCTCAAGACCACTGGCCTCACGCATCATCGGCAGAAGTCACCTCGAAGGCTTGAAATACAAAGATATGGCGGGTTATATCCAACACCACTTGAAGATCGCCGGCAGCAAAGAACAGTTGTTCTGCGATGAAGCCATCCTTGCCATCCATCAGGGCTCCGGCGGTCTCCTCAGAAGGGCAAACCTCCTGGCCAAAGGCGCCCTCATGGCCGCGGCAAATGAAAAATGCCAGATCGTCTCACCAGAACACGTCAGAATGGCGGCAACCGAAATCATGTGAAAAGAACAACCCCCAAACACCGGAAGGGTAACCACCACCCTTCCGGTTAACCTTTATTGCAAAACATCAAACGATTGTAAAAATATCGAGTCAATTTAATGTGCGACGTTACACCTGGTGACGGGACTGGGGATCAAGTCCGGTAGTCGGTTCATCCAGGATCAGGAGCTCCGGTTCGTTGATCAGGGCGCGGGCGATTACGAGCCGTCGCATCATGCCGCCGGAAAGATCAAGGGCGCGGTCATCCCGGCGATGCTCAATGGCCATGAAGCGCAGGAGCTTTTCGGTCCTTTCTCGTGCCACGCGGCTGTGGATGTTAAAATAGCGCGCGAAAACCTCCAGGTTCTGTCGCACCGTCAGGTCGGGGTCCAGGCTGTTTTCCTGCTGACAGACGCCAA
>DATEVI010000364.1:0-8502 GCA_035281865.1 Geobacteraceae bacterium
ATAAGACTTGCCGAGGAACGGCTGGACGAGGAACGCCGGAAAGGCACGGAGATAGCATTTTATATGGTTCCTCTTCTCCTTGAAGCAGGCTTGGCGTCAACCGTGCACGAAATATGGGTGGTCTACGCCGACGAAGGCACCCAGATCGAAAGGCTCATGAAACGGGACAAAATCGGGCGTGACGAAGCAATGCGGAAAATAGCCGCTCAGATGCCGATGGAAGAGAAAGTAAAATCCGGACAGGTGATTATCGACAACAGGGGGACACCGGACGAAACCAGACGAATAGTCGATGAATTATGGCGGGAACTGAAAAAGGTTACGGTACGTGATACCCCAGCTTGATTGAAATCTGTTCGGCGGCTTCTTTCGCAAGGGGAACCAGCTCTTTCTCAATCCTGTCCAGAGATAGCCGCATGGACGGCCCGGATATACTCACAGCGCCGACGATCCTTCTAGTATAGTCGCGTACGGGGGCAGCTACACAGCGCACCCCGGTATCAAGCTCTTCGTTGTCGATGGAGTACCCCAGTTCCGTCACCTTCTTCAGCTCGCGCTTCAATTCGCCCACATCAATGACGGTGTTCTGGGTAAATCGCCTTATTTCCTTACCGGCGAAATAGCTTTCCAGCTCCTCCTCACTCAGATATGCGAGCTGTGCTTTGCCGGCGGCGCTGCAATATGCGGGGAGCCTTGAACCTACGCGTGTCACGACCCGGACGGTGAGATCAGTTTCTACGGCATCGAGATAGATAATGTCGAAGTCTTTGAGGATGGCAATGTAAGAGGTTTCGTTGCACTGCCTCACCAGCCATTCCAGTACGGGTCTGGATTGTCTCAACAGACCCATTTGTTTTACGAAAGTCTGGCCCAGCTCGAGGGTCTTCAACCCAAGGCGGTAGTTCTCCGTCGCCTTGTTCTGATCTATATACCCCCTCGACTCAAGGGTGGCCAGAAGTCTGAACACGTTGTTCTTGTGCAGTTTCAGCCGCTTGCTCAGTTCCGTGACCCCCAGCTCGTCCACCTCGCCGTGAAACTGCTCCAGCAGGTCGAGTGCATGGGAGACCGATTGAATGAGATATTCAGATTTTTCCTTTTTCGCCATAACCATACCTAAACACTGTCAGCTGAATTTTTCATGCCCGATTCGCCGCTTTTCCGGCATGCCGGACCGACCCCTTTTTTGTTTTATTTGGAAAGATTTTTCCTGTGAACCGGAAATCCAAGTAATGGGATCAACACCCGAAAAACCATACCAGAAAAGGAATGCAACGTATGAAGATAGATAGAATAATGTTCTATAGTTGTCAAGAGATAAAATTCCCGCCCGTATTCTTCATGATCTCACGAAGGACCGATGTGGCGTATGTTCCCCGCGGCAGTGAAAATTCCAGGACGAGCGCCGAATCTTCCATGGCGACCAGAGGATCGCCCAATTGAATGCGAAGGGGGCGACGTTCGCCTTCCATGCGGAGTCCTCCCGGCAGATCGAACTGATCCAGCGCTATCCCCTCTTCTTTGAGTACCCTGTCTTCCAATTCCAGCGGCAAGCCTTGGGGAAGCTTCATCTTGCATCCGAACAAGGGACCGCTGGCAGAAATTTCAAATTGCTCGGCCCTGTCCGCTTCAGCCAGGGCATCGACCACCAGAAAGCATGCACCGTTGGCATGTTTGTAGGCCAGGTCGCCGTCCACGATCCTGTCAAACCCACCAAGCCGCTCTTCAAGCACCCTGTCGAACAGGGAAGACTGGTATGCCGACAGGTAAAGCTTTCTCAGCCTCGGATTTACGGCATACGTTGCTTTGTCAAAGGCCTGCGGTTGTTTCACCAGGCGAAGGAGAATGTCCCTCTCGGTACGACAGAAAACAGGCAGGCCGGCAAGGCTTCCCTTCAGGTCGCCGCGATGATATGCCGCAATAGCCTCTTTCCATCTCTCGTCCTGCACGGCATCAGGAGAACCCATAATGGCGTCTATCGCCCCCTTGAAGTCGCCCATCAGAATTGCCTTGCCGACAGCGGGATAATTCCCCTGAGCCCCATAACGCTGGGGGCCAAAGTAGTTGGGCACTCCCCGCCGGCGGAGAACCTCAAGTATAACCTGTGCCCTTTCCAGGGAGTTTTCTCCCGGATTGCAGACTCGTATCCGGAACCTGTTCCCGGCCAGATGCCCCAGTTTCAGCTTGTTCCTGTGGCGCACGGCGGACAGCACCCGGATTCCAGGAATCTCCGCGTTCAGGATGAGTTCAGGCGCGACACGGGGGATGGAGATCATCTGGCGGGTAATTCCGCCGGCATCCTTCATTCCGGCATAACCCACTTCCTTTTCCGGAATTTGGACAAAGCGTGCCATTCTGCGAATCGCCTCAAGGGTGGTAATCCCCGTCTTTTCGATTTCCGCGTAGGTATGCTCACCCTCCCCGCAAGGCAGATAAAGGGGAATCTCGCAAACCAGGAAATCCCCGGGGCTCTCCTTTATCACTCCCCCAATGCCCGGCAGATCTTCAGTTAGATATTTGTGCATGAACTGTGTTCCTCCGAATTAATGACTCCCGGTAAATTGTGTATGTAGGGGCATCCCTTGCGGGTGCCCGCGCCGAAATTGCGGCCGCCACCGTCATGACCAAGGATGCCCGCAAGGGGTATCCCTACAGAATGACACCAGGGGCGGGTGGTTTATTTTTTCCTATAATGGACAAAATATATCCTCTTCCCCTCAGCCATGAATTTCAGCATATACTTGGACAGGTGATATCCGGCCAGTTCATGACGATAAAGATCGGGGGCAAGGCAGTTTTCGAAGCCTTCCAGGCCCGGCATCATTCCGGCCACGTCGATACCGTAGTCATCGAAATCCGTGGCAAAAAAGAAATCCGCCCCAGGGGCCAGATACTCCTGCAGGAACAGAACAAACCGCCGGTTCACCAGGCGTCGCTTCCGATGCTTTTTTTTGGGCCAAGGGTCCGGACAATTTATGTAGACCGCCCGCAGTGAACCGGGGGAGAGCCGCTCTTCGATGAACTGACGCGCCTCTTCCCTCAATATCCGGATGTTGGTCAAATTTTGTGTATCAACCCTCCGGCAGGTCTTGTAGCAGCCCTTGTTGTAGAAATCTATGGCGATGAAGTTCCAATGCGGATGATCTTCGGCTGTCTTGACGAGGAAATCCCCGACTCCGCAGCCGATTTCCAGCGCCAGCGGGTTGCCGTTGCCGAATACAGCCTGCCAGTCAGCAGGCTTCCCGAGGTTTTCAGCTCTGAGGAAATTGGGTGAATCGATGTGTATAAGCATTGACAATTACGTGACCAAAGGCAGGGACGAATATCGAACCTGATGGCTCCTTCCTTTCGTTGTTTGGTAAGGGTACTATACATAACACAGGGAAAACTCTCGTGGAAGAGACAATTTTACCCATTCCATTGCCATTTGCGCGCCGGTGTGATATAGCTATCCTGTTGAAATAACGCTATATATGGATGTAATACAAATGAAATTCACCGAATTTAATTTACCGGAAACGGTTTTTCGAGGCATTGACGAGGCAGGATTTACCGACTGCACCCCCATTCAGGAAAAAACGCTGCCCCTTGCACTTTCCGGAAAAGACGTTGCGGGACAAGCCCAGACCGGAACGGGAAAGACCGCCGCCTTTCTCATCGCCATATTCTCCAGGCTGTTGCGTGGCGAGCAACCTGGCCGGGAGGGCGGTCCACGGGCGCTCATCCTGGCTCCGACGCGTGAACTGGTGGTGCAGATCGAAAAGGACGCCCAGGTTCTCGGCGGGCATTGCGGGCTCACCATCCAGGCGATCTATGGCGGCGTCGACTACATGAAGCAGAGAAACGCCCTCAGGGAAGGCGCCGATGTCGTTATCGGCACCCCCGGACGACTGATAGACTACCTGAAGCAGAACGTGTACAACCTGAAGAAAATCGAGGCGCTGGTCATCGACGAAGCGGACCGAATGTTCGACATGGGTTTCATCTCTGATCTGCGATTCATCCTGCGTCGTCTTCCCCCCTTCGACAAGCGGCAAAACATGTTGTTTTCCGCCACACTCAACCGGCGGGTCATGGAACTGGCCTACGAATTCATGAACGTTCCAGTAAAGGTTTCCATAAGCCCGGAGCAAATGACCGCGGAACGTGTGACGCAGGCGCTCTACCACGTGGCCAACAAGGAAAAATTCCCTCTTTTGCTCGGTCTGCTGCGCAAAGAGGGCATGGAACGGACCATGATCTTCGTCAATACTAAACGCGAAGCCGAGTTTCTCCACGACAGGCTGAATGCCAACGAATTCCCGTGCAGGGTAATATCCGGCGACGTGGAACAGAGGAAACGGATGCGCATCCTTCAGGACTTCAAGGATGGAAATCTGCCGATCCTGATCGCAACCGACGTCGCATCCCGCGGCCTCCATATTGAAGATGTCTCCCACGTCATAAACTACGATCTGCCCCAGGACGCCGAGGATTATGTGCACCGTATCGGCCGGACCGCCCGTGCCGGCGCGGAAGGGAAAGCCATTTCCCTGGTGGACGAGGATGGCGCCTTCCACCTCGAAGCGATCGAAGAATACGCGAAACAGAAAATCCCGGTGGAATGGGCCGATAACGACATGTATGTCCACGATTATAAGCGGACAAGACCAAAACCGAGGGAAAGCGCCCCATCCGTGAAGAGAAAGACCGCTCCCGGAAACAGGCGCGTGGCGAAAGGGCGGGGAGCCCGGCAAAAAGAGGGAGAACCGGTAAACGCTTCTCCTGCAGCCGAGCTTCAGCCAAAACCCGAAGGCGTCGAGGGGGAAGTGAAGAAGAAGCGCCGCCGGCCACGAAGAAAGAAACCTGCTGGGGAGGCGCCGGCTGAGTGAAGATCGGCCTGAATCACCGCCATACCCTAGACAACTGTGAAAACAAATGCCGGTCCCACCCAACCAGGGAAAAATCAAAATTCTTTCCCGAGCAGAAAGAGGCATCCAATGTTGAAAAAAGCTGTCATCCTTTATAGCGGAGGACTCGATTCCACCACCTGTCTGGCCATTGCGAGAGCCGAACGATACGAGCCTTTTGCCATGAGCTTCGCGTACGGTCAGAGGCACAAGGCCGAGTTGCGTATGGCGGAAGAAAATGCCAAGGGGATGGGAGCGGTTGAGCATCTTCTTGTGGACTTCGACCTTCGGAAGATTGGCGGAAGCGCCCTGACCTCCGATATCCAGGTTCCGAAATCCGGGATCGGCAGCAACATCCCGGTCACCTACGTGCCGGCGCGCAACACCATCTTTCTGTCGTTAGCCCTGGGATGGGCCGAGGTGCTCGGAGCATTTGATATCTTCATCGGGGTCAATGCACTGGATTATTCCGGCTACCCCGACTGTCGCCCCGAATACATAGCGGCATTTGAAAACATGGCAAACCTGGCAACAAAAGCCGCCGTCGAAGGAGCCGGCCGATACACCATCCACACCCCCCTCATCCACCTGACCAAGGCGGAAATAATCAGGAAGGGACTGGAACTTGGTGTAGACTACGGGAAAACGCATTCCTGCTATGATCCGACCCCTGACGGACTGGCCTGCGGCCGCTGCGACTCATGTCGCCTAAGATTAAAGGGATTTGCCGAGGCAGGCGCGGAAGATCCACTGCCATATGTAGTGAGGGGTGAATAACGATGCGTGACGTTCAGAAATCCCGCGACACCCGGAAGATTCCCATCAACAAAGTTGGGGTCAAGGACATTTCCTATCCGATCGTGGTCATGGACAAACGACGGGAACTCCAGCACACCGTGGCCCGGGTAAACATGTACGTCGACCTGCCCCATCATTTCAAGGGAACCCACATGAGCAGGTTCGTCGAGATTTTCAACTCGTACCGGGAGAATATCGGGCTGAACAACATGGAGGTTATCCTCCGTAAAATGAAGGAAAAACTGGGGGCGGACAGCGCCCACCTGGAGATAGAATTCCCATACTTCATCGAGAAAAAAGCTCCGGTCTCGGGAGCCGCGAGTCTGATGGAGTACACCTGCGAATTCATCGGCAGCCTGACCGCCGAACTGGATTTCATTCTCGGCATAAAGATCCCGGTCACCTCCCTCTGCCCGTGCAGCAAGGAATTGAGCCGTTACGGCGCACACAATCAGCGGAGCATCATCACACTGAAGGTCCGCTACCGGGATTTCGTCTGGATCGAAGACCTGGTCGAGATTATCGAAACGTGCGGCAGCAGCCCGGTCTACTCGCTGCTCAAGAGGGTGGACGAAAAATTCGTGACCGAGCACGCCTACGACAACCCCCGCTTCGTGGAAGATATCGTTCGGGAAGCAACCCTGAAACTATCGGAAATCGAAAACATTACGTGGTTTTCGGTGGAGGTGGAAAATTTCGAATCAATCCACAAACATTCCGCCTATGCCGCCATCGAAAGGGACAAGCGACCGGGGAAATCAACACCTGTTGTGGATAAGGATGTGGACAAGTAGCAAAAATGTGGATAATTCCAATGAATCCACGTCTGAAGCCGTGATGCAATTACATCGTTCCCCTGTTTAAAAATCTGCTCTGCCATGAACAAAAAAGCCCTTATCATCTTCGCCAAGCAGCCGATCCCGGGAAATGTCAAGACCCGCCTAATTCCCGCCCTCACTTCTGACAAAGCGGCGCAGCTATACCTCTACATGCTCACCGACATACTGAACAAGGCCGAATCTCTGCAAGACATTGACAGGTTTCTGTTCTACGACGGTGACCGGGAAACCGAAGAATTTTTTCGCGGGATGTTTCCCGAACTCCCCCTTTATCAGCAGGAAAGTTGCGACCTGGGTGGAAGGATGGAAGCAGCCTTCGCCTGCGTTTTTGCCATGGGTTACCGGATAACGGCGATCATCGGCACAGATTCCCCTGACCTGCCCTTAAGCTTCATCGATGAGGCATTCCGTGTCCTGGAAAAAAAAGGAGCCGACGTTGTGTTCGGCCCTGCTGAAGACGGCGGGTATTATCTTCTGGGCATGAAGCGTGTGCATGGTGAATTGTTCCACGGAATTTCATGGAGTACCGGGCGGGTATTGCGGGAAAGCATGGAAAAGGCGGAATCGGTCGGACTCGAGGCGGCAACCCTTCCTGTTTGGTACGATGTGGATACGGTTGAGGACCTGAAAAAACTTGGTTCGAGGGATGTGGGGAACAACGCCCCGCAGACGCGGGGGTTTGCGGAGAAATTGGGTTTTTAACGTAGGGGCGGAACAGAAAACCTTGCTTCGCCCCTACTTCACCACCGTTACCATGTACCCGCATTTGCTCAAATGATCCACTATTTCCCGTATATGATCGTACCCCTTGGTCTCAAGCTCAATCAGTACCTCGGTCTTGCCCCACGGCAGGGAGATGGAACGCCTGTCATGGTTGATGAGAAAGATGTTGGCCCTGGCCGCGGCCACGTCACCGGCAAGTTTCGCAAGTGAGCCGGGCACGTCGTCGAGTTCAACTTTCAGCTTGAGATAACGCCCGGCGGCGAGCAACCCCCTTTCCACCACCATGGCGATAGTCTTGACGTCGATATTGCCGCCTGACAGGACACAGACGGTCTCGCCCGCGACTTGGCCCGCCCTGCCTCCCAGAAGTGCGGCGAGAGTGACGGCCCCGGCCCCTTCGACAAGAAGCTTGGTTTTCTCCAGCAATGCCACGATCGCCTTTGCAATCTCTTCTTCCGTTACCAAAACGATGTCTTCGACAAGTTTCCGTATAATGGGGAAAGTATTTTCGCCTACTCTTTTCACGCAAATGCCGTCCGCCAGCCCCACTGAGACCGGAGCTTCCATGATCGCGCCCTTTTTCAGCGAATAATGGGCACAGGGAGCCAGGGCCGATTCCACGCCGATAATCCGTACATGGGGGTGAGTTTCCTTTATGGCGGTCGCGATCCCCGAAATAAGTCCTCCCCCCCCGATGGGAACCAGCACAGTCGAGACGTTCGGCAGCTGTTCAAGAATCTCCAGGCCGATGGTCCCCTGTCCAGACATGACCAGGGAGTCTTCGAAGGGGTGCACGAAAAGGGCGCCCGTCTCTTCCCGGCTCCGGAGAGCGGCTTCATAGGCTTCGTCGAAGTTCTTGCCGGTCAGGACGACCAGGGCGCCGTATTCCTTGGTCGCATGAATTTTCTGGAGGGGTGTGTTTTCGGGCATGAAAACCGTGCAGCAAACCCCCAGAAGTTTGGCCGTAAAGGCTACTCCCTGGGCGTGGTTGCCGGCCGAAGCGGTAATCACTCCGTTGGCCATGGCCTCCCTGGTTTGGGACAGCATGAAATTAAACGCGCCGCGGATCTTGAAAGAACCTGTTGTCTGGAGGTTTTCACATTTGAAGTAAACCGGATGGCCGAGCTGTTCACTGAAATAACGGGAGTGCATCAGCTCGGTGCGGCGGACCTTGTCCGCAAGTTTTTCCGCGGCCATCCGGATCGATTGGCGGGTCGGCATAGTACCTTGACCGGAGTGCGGACTAATGGGCGTGG
>DATEVI010000365.1:0-3405 GCA_035281865.1 Geobacteraceae bacterium
TGCTCGTATTCCCGAAGCTGTCGAAGACCGGCGAAGGGGAACTCCGTTCCTCGGCACGCGCCCTTGCCGCGACGGTCCGCTACCTTGAGGACAGGGCGGTATCAACCAAAACCGCATACAGAATGCGGATTAACCTGGACGAAACAGCTGTCGAGGTTACTAAGTTACTGCCTGACGGTGAAGAGCAGCCGGCTGGAGACGTGCTCCTGAGCAAGAAGCTGCTGGCCGAGGGCATAACCATTTCCGATGTAATCACTTCCCGTCTGGGAAAAGTCACTTACGGTGAGGTGCTACTCGATTTCGGCCCCTTGGGGCTCGGAGAGCCCGCCACCATCCATCTTCGCTCACAGGACGGCCGATTCTATACCGTGCAGGCCTATCCCCGGGGCGGAAGGGTAAAAGTTTTCGACAGTTACAGCGGGGCGGCGATATGAGAGGGTTCACCCTGCTCGAAGTCATGATCGCCTTGACGATTATGACCGGAGTAATCCTCACGGTCATCTCTTCATTCAATTACCACCTTTCCATCATCACTCGTGACCGTGAGGAGACGACGGCACTCCTTCTCGGAAGGGCGAAACTGGAAGAAATTGAAATGCGGAAAAAAGACGAGCTCCAGGCCGTCCAGGAAGGAACGTTTGCGCCGGACCACCCGGAAATTTCATGGAAGGCCGAAGTTACCCAGACGGCTGTCGTATTTTTCAGGAAGCTGACCCTCACGACAACCTGGGGGAGCGATAAGAGGACTTTATCCCTTGTCCACTATGTTGCGCAATAATAGCGGATTCACGCTGCTGGAAACCCTTGTCGCGCTATTCCTCATGGTGATTCTGAGCGGCGCACTGTACGGAACCTACTTCGCGATCATGAAAAGTCGCGACAGGGCCGTGACCGCTACCGAGCCGCTGCGCGACGTTCGGGCAACCCTGGACATACTTCGCAGGGAGATTACCGCGGCCTTTTACAGCAAAAAAAACAAGAGCCTTCATTTCGTGGTCGAAGACCGGGACACCTTCGGAAAGCCGTCATCAACCCTCGATTTTACCGCCGTCACCACCCCCCTGAAGGGAGCTGCCCCCTCTTCCGACCTGATCCGGGTTCGTTACATGCCGAAGGAGAAAGACGGGAATCTGCTTGTCATGCGGGAAGAAAGGGATGTATTTCTGGACATTGAACCGCCGGCCTATCCGCAGATGGAAGAAATACAGGGTTTCCTGGTGGAATGCTACAACGGCAGCACTTGGGTGAAAAGCTGGGACTCCAGCCTGAACAGCGGACTTCCCCAGGCTGTACGGGTTACCCTTACCATCAAGGATGGGACTAAAACCTCGGACTATTCTGTCATTGCTGTTCCCCGGACGAGGGAAACGTGAAGAAGGAGAGCGGGTTTGCGCTGGTCATAACGCTGATCATCACCGCGCTGCTTGTGGCTGTGGCCGTCGAGTTCATTCATGATGTATATGTGGAGACGTCGTTGAGTAGAAGCTATGCGGACGGTCAGCAGGCGGCCCTGATGGCGGATTCCGGCGTAAATGGCGGAATAAAGCTGCTGCAGACCGTTCTGGCCGGTCAGGAGTACAGTTCCCTTCTCGACAGATGGGCCATGCCCCTGGAAATTGAGGACGACAGGGGGCAACTCCGCGTGAACATCACCGATGAAAGCGGCAAATTGAACCTGAATTCGATCGTATTCACCAACGGTGAAGCGAACGAGCCGTTTTATTCACTGGTTCCCCGCCTCTGTCGCAACCTCAAGCTGCCCGCCGAACTTCGCGACACCGCGGCGGACTGGATCGACGAAAATGATGAGCCGCACCCGGGGGGAGCCGAAACGTCATACTACCAGTCTCTGCCGATCCCGTACCGGGCAAAGAATGCGGCATTCGACACCTTTGACGAATTGAGAATGGTGAATGGGTTTGACGAAAAAACCCTGAAAATCCTGAGTACATTTGTCACGGCATACATTGACGTCACAGGGGCGCCGTTCAGCCGGATAAATGTGAATACCGCTCCCCGCGAGCTGCTGGCGGTCCTCGACGAGAATATGAACGACGATCTGGCGGGGCGCATAATGGAGTATCGCAAGACGAAACCGATAAAGAGTCCCGCCGAGATTTCACGGATATCCGGCCTTGAAACCATTGGAATCGGATTGCAGGGAAAGATAGGGGTAAAGGGGACCGTCTACCGGATATTCTCACGGGCCACGGTAAATGAGACTATTCGCATTGTCGAAGCGCTGGTAAGGATAGACGGGCTGAAACCGGCAATCCTCTATTGGAGAGAAATCTGATGGACATTCTGATACTGGAAGAAAACCGCCGTTACCTCCGCGCTGCCCGCTTCCGGGCAAAGGGCGGAACACTTTCATTTCTTGGAGCCGACCGGTTTACCCCGACGGAGGAGGAAAATATTGACCTTCTCGGCAAAAAGCTGTCAGTTGCGGATGAAATAAAGGAAAAGATAGTCCTTTCCCTCGACCCAGCCGCTTTTTTCTGCAGGGAGATGGAGCTTCCTATCAACGACAGGCGAAAGGTCCGGGAGATCCTCCCCTTGGAGTTGAAGGGTGAAACGGCTCTCGACGCCGATGAATCGGCTTTCGACGCCATCCATCTGGGAGGAAACTGGTTCCTCGCCGTCTGGGGCAGGAGGAAGGATATTTCCGCGCGGATAGAATCCGTGACCAGGGCGGGGCTGGAACCCCAGATTGTCACCTGCGCCCCGTTTCACTGGCAATCCCTGCTGCCCCAGGCCGCCGAGGGATGTGTGGCTCTCTCAGACGGCACGGCATTGGCAATATACCAGAACCGTGAACTTGTTCATTTCAGGGCATGGGGTGATGGCGACATGCTCCGGGAAATGGAAAAAACCCTTACGGCCCTGGAACTGAGTAAAGGAATCAGGGTCGAGCAGGTTTTTCTGTTCGGCGAAGCATTCGGCGAGAACGCGGATTCGCTATCACCGGCAACCATCGGCGGCATCCCTTCCCGCCTGCTCCCGGTTAACGGCAGTCTCGCGGAAGCCTTTGTCAATAACCGGGATGCGGCTGTCAGCCTGGCAGGAACTTGGGCCTTGGCCAAAGAAGTCGTTTCCGGAATGCCGCTAAACTTCCGTTCTGGCGAACTGGCCTATACCGCCGGGTTCGAGAGGGCGAAGAAAAAACTCCTTTTTACGGGGATACTCGCCACGCTATTGATAATGCTTCTCCTGGCGGAGACCGGGATACGATACTGTCTGGTCAAAAAGGACCTCAATTCTCTCAACACCTCGATCAGGACCATGTATCGGGAAATATTTCCGACCCGCAAAAAAGCAGTCGATGAGGTTGCGGAACTCAAATCGGAGATCAGGCGAATGGGAGGAGATCAGGGATCGCAGAGTCTTCTGGTGACAATGAAAAAG
>DATEVI010000366.1:0-2493 GCA_035281865.1 Geobacteraceae bacterium
CCCCGCCGCGGAGAAGCTGAGCGGGGTTAGAAAGGACGAAGCCATCGGCCATTTCGTCGAGCAGGTATTCCCCCTCATGGATTCCTGCAACCACCCGCTCCACCCGGACCTGGCGGAGAGTGCCCTGACCCGGGGAGAACCGGCGTCGGGCCTTTCCGGGGACGCGCGGCTCCGGGACCGGCAGGGCGCCGAGCACATCGTTGCGAATTACGCCGCGCCCATTCTGGGCGATAACGGCCGGCCTACAGGCATCGTCTTCGTGTTCCGGGATGTTACACAAGAAAAACGTGTCGAACAAATGAAGGAAGACCTGATGGCGATGCTGTCCCATGACATGAGAAATCCCATTCTGGCCATCGACAAGACCTTCGAACTCCTTTCAACCGAAAGGCTCGGCGCAATCAATGAAAACCAGAAGAAAATCATAAAACTGGCGATCAATACAAATGATCAACTGGGGAGTATGGTCAGTGCCTTTCTTGATATATTTCGCGATGTCAATGGACGTTTTGAGCTGAACAGGCGTTTTTACGACATAAATCAGGTGATCACCCAATGCATTGAAGAGATTTCACTACTTGCGGTGGACAAAAAACTGGAGATAACCTTTCAGCCGCAGATGCCCGTTATGGAGCTCTATTGCGACCTCTTTCGTATCAAGAGAACAATCGGTAATCTCCTCTCGAATGCAATCAATTACAGCGTCACCGACGGAAAGATATTTATCGCGACGCGCATGGCCAAGGGAAAAGATAAGGAGTTCATTTCTCGTATTCCTTCCGGTCTGAGAGGTCGAATTGCAAAAAATCGGGAATATTTCTGGGGAACCGTTGAGGATAACGGCTACGGCATCCCCGAAGAGTATCATGAAGCGGTTTTTGGAAAATTCTTTACGGTCAAAACCGATGAAGGACTGGGAAGAAGGGGGATAGGGCTCGGGCTCGCCTTCTGCAAACTGGTTGTAGAAACCCACGAAGGACTGATTTTTTGTCGGACTCCAAACGGATCGGATGTCAATCACAGAACCCCGGGCGTGGAATTTCACATTATCTTGCCGTATCGAGAGTACTCTTCCTGATTTTCCATCGCTCTCAGTGTCGGAAGTGAAAACCCGGCCAATATAGAGATTAAGCGTCTAAGTGTCGGGAATATCAGGCAAAGGAGGTGATAGTGGTGTGTGTGGCCTTGCCGCACGCCTGCTGGACTGCATGGACCATGAGATGCTTCAGTTGGTTGACGACAAGGGAGTCTTGAAACTAATTGGGGAGGGTAAAAGATGAAAATGTTTTCTTTTGTTCTTGCAGTTTTAATGTCGACGTTTCTGTTTGTCGGAGCAACTGTTCAGGCCGGGGAGAAACCCGTAGCCAAAAAGGAGGGAGTCAAAACTATGAGCGCACTTGTGGTAAAGATTCACATGAAAGCCGAGTTTCGTGATCAGTTCATCGAGGAAATGAAGGCCGATGCGGTCGGTTCGGAGAAGATTGAGCCGGGTTGCCTGATGTTCAACATTGTAAATGACGCCGCTGATCCCAACATCCTCTATCTGTTCGAAGTTTACAAAGACGCCGCTGCCGTAGAGGCTCACAAGAAAATGCCGCATTTCGTGAAGTGGCTGGAAACAACAAAGAACTGGCTTGCAGCACCCCTCGAGATTATGCCCAGCAATACGATATATCCCCCCGCGAACGCCTGGGAGAAACGTCCTGCGCCCAAGATGTGAGATGGAGTGAAGATTGACAAAACCCCTCCGGAGAGATATCCGGAGGGGTTTTGTGCGTTCATGTGGCGCACCTGTCTTTCGTATATGTTCGACAAGAGTTCAGATCGCGTTTCATCCGCGGGATGGATACAATCAGGGAAGGCTTTAGGGTCAAGTCTCCAAATATCAAAAAACATGGTATACTTTGAGATGATAGAGGAATAACTTATCAGACAAAGGAGATCGCCATGGCACGCCCGTTACGAATTGAATATCCGGGAGCATTTTACCATGTCACGTCAAGAGGAAACGAACAAAAGGACGTATTCAAGAGCCAAAGAGACCGGGAAAAGTTTCTGGAGTATCTTGAATCGTCAACAGAGCGATACGGAGCAGTGGTTCATGCCTATTGCCTGATGAGCAATCATTTTCACCTGGTGCTGGAAACACCCCAGGCCAATCTCGTAGCGGGAATGCAGTGGTTCCTCAGCACCTACACCGCGCGGTTCAACCGGCGGCATCGGCGCTTCGGCCACCTGTTCAGTGGCCGCTATAAATCGCTGATCGTCGATGGGAGCGGCACGGGCTACTTGCGAACGGTGTGTGAGTATGTGCATTTGAATCCGGTCCGAGCCAAACTACTGACATCCGAGCAGCCGTTGCGGGATTACCGCTGGAGCAGTTTGGGGGAGTATCTGAAAGCACCCTCGCGGCGGCCGGTCTGGCTGCGGGTGGACCGCGTCTTCGGTGAGATGGGGATTCCGAAGGACAGCGCAGCCGGGCGGCGGCGATTC
>DATEVI010000367.1:0-10938 GCA_035281865.1 Geobacteraceae bacterium
CAATTGACCGTTTGTATTTCCTCATTACTTCAAGCATTGGGGATCCTCTCATTCTTGGGAAAAGTGGGGAAAAAGCTCGTAAACAGAGCTTCGAATAGTAATATAATTGAGGGTCAAAAGCAACCGTTAGATTGCCGGATCATCAGCGGTTCTTTTCTCCCTTGCCAGAAGAAATGGATTTTGCTACTATCCGAAAACTCGGCTGAAAAAGCCGGTAAGTTTCGTAAGTTTCAGGCAGATTCAGGCAAAAAGCCAATAAAGGAACAGACATGCTCAAAATTTTTGATTCCATATTCGGAATGTTTTCAAGTGACCTTGCGATAGACCTCGGGACGGCGAATACTCTCGTTTTCCTGAAGGGGAAGGGCATAGTGGTCAGTGAGCCGTCGGTGGTGGCGGTCAAGAAGTTGTATGGAGGCCAGCAAAAGGTTCTGGCTGTCGGTATGGAGGCAAAGAAAATGCTGGGCCGGACTCCGGGAACCATCACCGCCATCCGTCCCATGAAAGACGGCGTAATCGCCGATTTTGACATTACCGAAGAGATGCTTCGCTATTTTATCCATAAGGTGCATAACCGCAAGACACTGGTCAGGCCGCGCATCGTCATATGTGTTCCGTCCGGGATTACCCAGGTTGAAAAAAGGGCGGTCCGGGAATCGGCCGAATCAGCCGGGGCCCGGGAGGTTTATCTCATTGAAGAGCCGATGGCGGCGGCGATCGGCGCCGGACTTCCCATCGTCGAGGCGGGCGGAAATATGATAGTCGATATCGGCGGTGGGACTACCGAGGTGGCGGTGATCTCGCTGGCCGGTATAGTCTATACCAAATCGGTACGGGTCGGTGGCGACAAAATGGACGAAGGGGTTGCCCAGTATATAAAGCGCAAATACAATCTCCTCATCGGTGAACGTACGGCTGAATTTATAAAGATCGAGATCGGTGAAGCGTATCCGGATGAAACCGTACGAACCATGGAAGTCAAGGGGCGCGACCTGGTTTCCGGAATCCCCAAGACAATCGAGATCGATTCCAATGAAATCCGCGAGGCCCTTTCAGAACCGGTCAATGCCATCGTCGAAGCCGTTCGGATCTGTCTGGAAAGAACACCACCCGAACTGGCGGCGGATATTGTGGATAAGGGTATCGTGCTCGCGGGCGGGGGGGCGTTGTTGCGCAACCTGCATATATTGCTTCGCGAGGAAACGGGCCTGCCCGTGGTGATCGCCGAAGACCCGCTTTCCTGCGTTGTCCTCGGTTCCGGAAAGGTGCTGGACGAACTCAATCTCCTGCGGAGGGTTGCCGTTACGTCCTGATCCACTCCTCCATGCTCATAGCGGAAAGGGTTCACGTTTCACAAGAATGGTAGTTATACTCATTTCGACTAGAATTTCTTGCCATGACAACACCACCCGGATTTCGTAATTCAGGGGCGCCGGCCCCTTTGCAGAAGGCATTAGACACTTTCTTCCGGTTTTCATATGAATCCCCCTGCAATTGACATAATAGTTCCCGTCTGGAACAGACCGGAAGAAACCCGCCATTGTCTGGCAAATCTCGCTGAGCACACGCCCAACGCCCGTTTCATCCTTTTGGATAATGCCAGTGAGAGGGAAACCGAGATACTGCTCCAGGAATTCGCGGAAGCGTTGGGTGACCGGGCTCTCCTGTTTCGCAACGATAAAATCGAGGAGTTCGTTGCCCTTGTCAACAAGGGGCTGGCCAGATCTGAAGCGCCGGTCCTGGCGTTGGTGAAGAATACGACATTGGTCGGCAAAAGGTGGCTGGAGCCGATGCTGGAGCTTGTTTCGCGGCGTCCCGACGCAGGATTGATGGTGCCCCGGCTTGTCGCAAAGGGGGTCGGGATTCCTTTCGGGAGAAAAGTTTCAACCTCCCCACCGATTGAAATAACTCATGCGGATTTCGCGGCAGTCCTGATCCTGAAAAGGCTTCACGACAGAGTAGGTGGCTTTGATGAAGGGCTGGACGGCGCACTCTGGTGTTTGAAAGACTATTCACGACGAGCCTGGAAAGAGGGGTTTGTAACAGTCAGTGTGCCAGGTGCTGCCGTTTTTCATGAAGAGGAGATTCCGCTAAGTTCTCAGATCAGACGGGAGGAAAGGGTCCGGGAGAGTGTTGCAACGTATGTCCGCCGGTGGGGACGGGATCTCTCCTATTGCCTTGACATGCCCGCGGATATCGACCCGGACGGCATGAGACAGGAGTTCGAGACATTGCTTGGAAGTGCCCGCCTCGGACACCATTTCACCGTTATCGCCCATGCGAAGACATACGGGAAAATTGTGAGGGCGGGTTATGATCTCCTTCACGAAAATATCGTCGTCGAACGACTCCCGTTGTTTTTCGCCTCCGGCGCGGCGACAAGGCTTCTTGCGAGGCTGAGAAAAGATACCTCCGATATCAGGATGATCAAACATGCGGGCGAACTCTTTTTTTGCCAGGAACGAAGTTAAATACAAACAATCTCGACCATTTTCACTGGAGGCCCGGATGTTGGATGAAATACGGAAGCACCTGAGAGCCCATCAGGAGGTTATTCAGGTTATAGAGGAGAAGCTTGCGGACCGGATCTTCCGGGTTGCCGAAAAAATCGGCGATGCCTTGGGTAATGGGAAAAAACTGTTGCTCATGGGTAACGGCGGTTCCGCCGCGGATGCGCAGCATTTTGCGGCTGAAATCATCGGACGCTTCAGGTTGGAGAGGCGCGGCCTCCCCGCCATAGCCCTGTCCACGGATACATCGATTCTGACGGCCATAGGAAACGATTACGGGTTCAGTGCGATTTTCCGGCGTCAGGTCGAAGCTCTTGCCTCGGAAGGGGACATCGTAATCGGCATTTCCACAAGCGGTACATCGGAAAATGTCCTTTCGGCCCTGTCGTTGGCGCGGCAGATGGGGTGCGGGACCATCGGCTTTTTGGGAAGAGACGGCGGAACCATCAGGGATATAGTTGATATCGACCTGACCGTTCCCTGCAATGACACGCCGAGGATCCAGGAGGGACATATATTGATGATCCATATCCTCTGCGACCTCGTGGAAAAAAAGCTTTTCCCCGCCGGGGGATGATAGCGTACAGTTGAACAGCGAACAGATGGACAGTGGGCCGGTCTTTGATAACTGTCCGCTGTTCAACTAGATTCTAACTGCAAGTAGTGAGGAGTAGTCATGAAATATGGGCCCATCGACCTTTCGAGGGTAAAGACGTACCCGCTGTCCGAGAGGAAAAACAAGGTCAACCTGAAAGAGCATTTCTCCGCCGGAGTAAAGGCCGGGATGACTGTTTCGGAACTCCTCGCTGCTATGCCGGACCAACTGGCTTCCCATGACATTGCCCGTGTAATTGACGCGGTCGTGCAGGCCCGGGCCAAGGGCAAGCCTGTCGTAATCGCCATGGGCGCCCATGTCATCAAGTGCGGCCTCCAGCCTGTGCTGAAGAATCTCATTGATGCCGGCGCAGTTACGGCATTTGCTGTAAATGGGGCCGTTGCCGTCCATGACTACGAAATCTCCCTGATCGGAGAGACCAGCGAGGACGTCGGAGCGGTACTGCATTACGGCAGATTCGGAATGGCTGAGGAGACCGGTCGCGATATCAATCTTGCACTGAAAAAAGGGATTTCAGAGGGCATGGGCTACGGTGAGTCGGTGGGCCGCTACATCCTCGACAATAATAACCCGTACAGGGAATACAGCCTCATTGCCGCCTGTGTGGAGCGTGATATTCCCATAACCGTCCATGTAGCACTCGGAACCGATATCATCCACCAGCATCCGGAGGCGGACGGGGCGGTCATCGGACAGGCTTCGTATACCGATTTCCGGATTTTTGCATCGGTTGTTTCCCAACTCGGTGACGGCGGCGTGTACCTGAACATCGGCAGCGCCGTGCTGCTTCCCGAGGTCTTCCTCAAGGCCTTGTCCATTGTGCAGAATCTCGGTTACCACGTGGATAATTTTACGACCGCGAATTTCGACATGCAGCAGCACTACAGGCCGTTGCAGAATGTCGTAAAGCGCCCCACTTCGGGCAAGGGGCGAGGATATACCATAACCGGGCACCATGAAATCATGCTGCCTCTTCTGGCAGCGGGCATACTGGACAGGATGACCTAATTAGACGTGAGACGCTGAACGCTTTTTTTGATGGAGTTACCATGCAACGAAAGGATGCCGAGTCCCTCTTTAACAGGGCAAAAGAGATCAACGCGCTGGTCATAGGTGACCTGATGCTGGATGAATACCTGTGGGGGAAGGCTGAACGGATATCACCCGAGGCCCCCGTTCAGGTGGTGGATGTGAAGCGCGAAGACCTGCGGCTCGGAGGCGCCGGAAATGTGGCGAACAATCTCGTGGCGTTGGGCTGCAGGGTTTCCGTTTGCAGCGTGATCGGCGGTGACGAGAACGGCACCATTCTGCGCCGGGCGTTTACCGGCAAGGGGATTGACGCGGAAGGGGTTTTTGAAGATCCCATGCGCACAACCAGCAGGAAGACCCGAATTCTCGCCTCCAACCAGCAGATAGTCCGCATCGACAGGGAATCGAAAGATGCGATTCACGGGGAATTTGAAGAAAAAATCGTGCAGTTCCTTGTTGATCGGGGCAGTGAATGGAGCGTGATCCTGGTTTCCGATTATATGAAAGGGGTTCTGACACCTAAAGTCGTTTCCAAGATAATTGACATGGGGAACAACTTCGGCATCCCGGTTGTCATCGATCCCAAGGGAGATGATTATTCAAAATACAGGGGCGCCACGATCCTCACTCCCAACCGGAAAGAGGCGGAAGTTGCATCGCGGATTTCAATTACGGATGAACAAAGCCTCAATGCCGCCGCTTCAACACTGTTGAGCTCAGGGGAATACCAAGCGCTTCTCGTCACAAGAAGTTCGGAAGGAATGTCGCTTTACCTGCGGGACGGCTCCGTAACCCATATCCCAACGGTGGCCCGTGAGGTCTACGACGTAACCGGTGCGGGCGACACGGTCATGTCCACACTGGGCCTCGGCCTGGCGTGCGGACTTGGTTTTGCCGATTCTGCCCGCATGGCGAATGTGGCTGCGGGCATAGCAGTCGGCAAGGTCGGCACTTCAACGGTATCCCCCGCCGAGATAACAGGTTCCATAAGCCATGAACACTTGGACAGCGATGTCAAGATCAAGAATCTCGACGTACTGGCGTCCATCATTGAAGCCGAGAAGGCACGAGGCAAAAAGGTGGTTTTCACCAACGGCTGCTTCGATCTTCTTCATGTGGGCCATGTCAGGTATCTGCAGAAAGCGAGGACCTACGGAGACATGCTGGTCCTGGGGCTCAACAGCGATGATTCGGTGCGGAGATTGAAAGGGGCAAAGCGTCCTCTGATCGGTGAGAAGGAACGCGCCCATATACTGGCTGCGCTCGACTGTATCGATTATGTGGTCATTTTCGATGAAGACACTCCGATCCGTCTGCTGGAGGCTCTCAAGCCCTCCGTGCTGGTGAAGGGGGGCGATTACACCCCCGACACCGTGGTCGGCAAGGACCTTGTGGAGTCGTACGGCGGCAGGGTGGAACTGGTGGAGTTCGTCGATGGCAAATCAACGACGAACATCATAGAGAAGATTCTGCAGAATTACAGTGATCAGTAGTCAGTAGTCAGTAGTCAGTCCGCTGTTCAACTGTACGCTGCACGGAGTTTTGGGTGGAGAGAAAGAACAGGGCCGTCTTCCTCGATCGCGACGGTACCATAAATGTGGAAAAAGGGTATGTCCACAGAATAGAGGATTTTGAATTGATCCCGGGAGTCCCGGAAGCATTGACACTGCTTAGGGAAAAAGGATATCTCCTCATTGTGGTAACCAACCAGTCGGGTGTTGCCAGGGGGTATTATCCGATGGAAGCGGTTCAACGGTTGCACCGGCACATGGACGAAGAGCTGGCCCGGTTTGGAGCTGCCGTCGACGCATACTTCGTATGCCCGCACCACCCCGAGGGAGTTGTGGACGAATACAAAAGGGTCTGCGAATGCCGCAAGCCCATGACGGGCATGCTAATGGACGCGGCGAGGGATTATTCCATAAACCTGGCCTCATCCTATATGATAGGGGACAAGCCAACCGATGTTGAGGCGGGTCTCAAGGCCGGTTGCCGCTCCCTGTATGTAACAACGGGACACGGCACGGACGCATCAGCTGCCGTGCAGCCTGATGTGCCGCGATTCCGGAACCTGCTCGAGGCCGCCAGGGCAATCGTGTCTGAAGCGGAGAAGAGGAGAAGCGAGTAAAGCGGGGAAGCGTTTTTTGTGGTATTTCCGCTTGAGCGAAGCGGACGCTTTAATGCTTTACACACTTTCTCACCATGTGGTAATACAAATCCTGTCGTCCATTTACAGCTTTTCATAAAATGTTCGGGGTATAGAATGACTGTAACAAATGTGGGTGTCAGTAAAGCAATTATCCTTGCCGGCGGGTCGGGCAGCAGGCTCTATCCGCTCAACCTTGTGGCCAGCAAGCAGTTGCAGCCGGTCTACGACAAACCGATGATCTATTACCCACTGGCTACGCTGATGATGGCCGGTTTGAAGGATATCCTGATTATTTCCACGCCTCAGGATACCCCTCGCTTCGAAGCACTTCTGGGAGACGGCTCGCGGTGGGGCATACGACTCAGCTATCTGATACAGCCGGAGCCGAAAGGGATTGCACAGGCCTTTCTGATCGGGGAGAAATTCATCGATGAAGACCCGGTCTGCCTCATTCTTGGGGATAACATATTCTACGGCAAGATGGGACTCGATACCACTGTCGCGAATTTTGAACATGGCGCCAGGATCTTCGGCTACTACGTAAATGACCCTGAGAGATACGGAGTCGTGGAATTTGACGGCGACGGGACGGTGATGGGAATTGAGGAGAAACCGTCGCGGCCGAAGACCAACTATGCGGTTCCCGGACTTTATCTGTACGACAAAAACGTGGTTGAGATAACCAGGAATATCAGAGCGTCGGCGAGGGGCGAGCTGGAAATAACGGACGTCAATCTCGAATATCTCCGCCGCGGCGAACTCCGTGTTGAGAAGCTGGGCCGGGGAATAGCCTGGCTCGATACCGGCACACACCAGAGCCTTCTGGAGGCCAGCCATTTTATAGGTACGCTCGAGGCCAGGCAGGGGCTGAAGATAGCCTGTCTCGAAGAGATAGCCCTGCGCATGGGTTACATAGATTTCAGCGCAATGGAAAAGGTGATATCGGACACGCCGAAGTCTGGTTATCGTGACTACCTTTCGCGCGTTTGCAAAGAAATCGGCAAGGAGGCGCCAGGTGCACGATAAACCGGTTTTTACAAATGGAAAGATTCATGACGTCCTGGTAAGACCTCTGACCAAGCACCTGGACGAACGCGGCTGGCTGGCCGAACTTTTCCGAAAGGACGAGATAGGCGAGGATGTCATGCCGACCATGGCGTACATTTCAATGACCCTGCCCGGAATTGCCAGGGGACCCCATGAGCACGTCGAACAGACCGACTGTTTCTGTTTTCTGGGGCCGTCAAATTTCAAGGTGTATCTGTGGGACCGGCGGGAGGATTCCCCGACCTGCCGAACAAGGCAGGTGTTCTATGCCGGAATAGATGCCCCCGCGATGGTCGTAATCCCACCTGGTGTAGTTCATGCCTACAAAAATGTGGGGGCGGAGAACGGCATCGTTTTCAATGCTCCGAACAGGCTCTATGCCGGTGAAGGAAAGAAACAGCCGGTTGATGAGATCAGGCACGAAGACATGGAAGGGTCTCCTTTCCGTCTGGATTAGATAAATGGACATATGCCGCGCATTGTGACGAAGAAGGGGAGGGTCGACCTCCCCTTGCCTGTTTGTAGTTTGCCGGCTTCCCGGGACAGCTGGAGCATGTCATGCTGGACTTGATAAGAAAATACAGTATAAGAATATCGGCGGCTATTGCATTGCTCGTAGCCCTGATTTTTTACTCCCTGAACCTGAGGCACAAGGAAAATGCCAATGTGTTCGAACGGGCGGTGCTCACGGTTTCCGCTCCGGTTGTGGCCGTGGTAAGCCGTATAGACGGCTTTTTTTCCTCCATTTGGGAGAACTACATATATCTGGTAAACGTTGAGAAGGAGAACAGGCAGTTGAAGGAAGCCTTGAAGGTTCTCAAGACGAGGCTGATAGAAAACCGGGAAGCTGTTCTGGACAACGAACGCCTGAAAAAACTCATGGATTTGAGGGAGAGGCTGCCGGCACCCTCCATTGCGGCTGCTGTAATCAGCGAAGACAGTTCGCCGTGGTTCAGAACGGTTACCATAGATCGCGGGGAGGAGGACGGCATACGGGAAGGCATGCCGGTTGTCGGTTCGGCTGGGGTCGTCGGCCGGGTTGTCAAGACGGCCCGGGGCAGTGCGAGGGTGCTTCTGTTGACTGATCACGCCAGCGGTATTGCCGCCGTTGTGCAACGTTCCAGAGCCAGAGGGGTTGTGAAAGGGAAGGTCGGAAGTATCTGCTCACTTGAATTTTCGCAACGTGGCGACGATGTGCGGATCGGCGACATCGTCCTTACTTCCGGCATAGGGGGTGTCTTCCCGAAAGGCCTCCCCATTGGAGAAATCACCATGGTAAAAAAAGGGGAATACGGTATATTTCAGGCTGTAGACATACGTCCATATGTAAATATCTATAGGCTGGAAGAGGTTCTGGTCATCCTGCAGAAAGGCAATGAGTAGGGACCGCGCAATAGGTCGATGTGCCGTGCCGCCACGAAGCCCCGAACTCCGGATGCCGACTGGCCTGCTTTCCGGCTCAACGGCCTTTAGTGATCTATTACAGGTGCATCAATGACCGGCCGTATCAGAATCGTTTTTCTGATCATATTATCCATTATTCTTCAGGTGGCTTTTTTCCCTGCCCATTTATCCGACCCGTTCAAGCCGAACCTCCTGCTCATATTTGTCGTTTATATGGGGTTCCGGGAAAACATCCGATGGGGTGGGGGCGGCTCTTTCCTCCTGGGGCTGATTCAGGATTCCCTGAGTGGCATCTACTTCGGACTGAACGGTTTTTCCTTCCTGCTTATCTTTGTCATTCTGAAGGCCGCGTCGCACCGGTTATACACCGACAGCCGCGCTCTCATGGTGGTAGGTGTGTTTTTGGCAACGGTATTTAACGGTTTTCTGAGCATTGTCCTGCTTGGCGTATTCTCGATTGCAGAAACCATGTATTCAACCGTCCTCTCTAACATCCTCCCTCAAAGTATGGTCAATGCAATACTTGCCTACGTGGTTTTAGGAATCATTTCTCCCGGGAAGAAGGAAGAAACAGCATGAAAGACATGCGCTTTGTCAGGGAAAACACCGGGTCTAACAGAAACATGTATGGCCTTTTAATATTCGTTGCCGCCCTGTTCTTCCTTCTGCTCATACGACTCTGGTATCTGCAGATTGTCAAGGTGGAAAGCTTTATGGACATGTCGGAAAGCAACCGGTTGCGACTGGTGCCGGTAGCCGCTTCCCGAGGCACCATTTTCGACAGAAACGGAAAAATCCTGGCAAGCAATCGCGCTTCATTCAGCGTTGCCGCCATCCCTCGGGAAATCGAGGACAAGACCGCCTTTATAGATCGGCTTGCGCAATTACTGGGCGTTGACCGCTCGGAACTTACGGAAAAGTGGGACAAGGGCAGACGGCGTGCCCGTTATTTTCCCATTGTTCTTGCTTCGGCACTTACCCGTGACCAGTTGGAGGTTCTCGAAGAAAACCGTTTGAGTTTGCCGGGCATCGATATACAGACATACCCTGTACGGGACTATCCGAACGGCGTATTGGCTTCGCATCTCCTGGGATATCTGGGGCACATGTCGGAACGGGAACTGGCGAGTGAGCCGTACAGCAAGTACAATCCGGGCGCCTATGTCGGAAAAAGCGGTATTGAACGGAACTGGGAGAAGGAATTACATGGTTGCGACGGCGGGCGGCAACTTGAAGTCGATGCCATGGGAAGGGTGTTGAGAACCGCAAGCGAGGTGATACCGACGGTTGGTAACAGCATGGTGCTCACCATCGACCTGGATATGCAGAAGGCGGCGGAGGAGGCTTTCGGCGAACAGGCCGGCGCTGCCGTGGCTTTGGATGTCAACAGCGGAGAAATTCTCACGTTTGTCAGTAAACCCGATTATGACCCGGCGCTTTTTGCCGAAGGGCTGTCAGCGAAACAATGGAAAGAATACCTTGCCGATTCCCGTCATCCCCTGGAAAACAAGGCATTAAAGGGCCAATATCCTCCCGGTTCGACGTTCAAGATCCTTACGGCACTGGCCGGGCTGGAAGAGGGTTTGATCGACGCGAACAGTTCCGTGCTCTGCAACGGTACTTATTCCATGGGTAACAGAACCTTCAGATGCTGGCAAAAGAGAGGACACGGGATGGTGAATCTGAGGAAGGCTCTGCGGGAATCCTGTGACGTGTATTTTTACAAGCTCGGTGAAAGGCTCGGGGTTGACAAGATTGCCTTCTATGCCCATAAATTCGGTCTCGGAGCCCCTATGGGGATCGGTATGGAAAACGAGAAGGGGGGGCTAATCCCCACATCCACGTGGAAGGAAAAAAGATTCGGGAATAAATGGATGCGCGGGGAGACCATATCCGTATGTATCGGTCAGGGATATGTGCTCATGACCCCCGTTCAGCTGGCTTCCATGATAGCCGCGGTTGCAAATGAAGGCACGGTCTATCAGCCACATTTCGTCAAGCGCATCATGGATCCGGAGGGCAGGGTATTAAGGGAGTTTCACCCGGAAGTGCGCAGCCGGATAAATGGGATCAAGCCGGGCAGTTTCCGTCTTGTCAAGGAGGGGTTGTTCTCCGTAGTCAATGAGCCGGGCGGTACCGGAGGGATGGCCAGGCTATATGAAGTCGAGGTTGCGGGCAAGACC
>DATEVI010000368.1:0-11542 GCA_035281865.1 Geobacteraceae bacterium
CAGATTTCAAGCGGTAAAATGGTACGGCTATCCACGGTGAAGACTCTGAATGATTTCAAGATAATGCAACTGTCCTGGGTATATGATCTCAATTTCGGGAGTTCATTCAGGCTTGTTACCGAGCGGGACTGCATAAACGAACTTGCAGCAACGCTGCCCAGGGAGAGCCGGGTGGAAGAGGCAATTCAGGCGGTTCGGGAGTTCGCTGGAAATAATTTGCCAACCCCTTGATACGGAAGGAAAATTGGGGCCATCACAATTGGAAATCACACGCTGACTGCTAGTGACTTGGTTTCACCGTGTAGCGGCAAATCCAGTCCCCGGCAATGCTCGGCATTAGATATCTCTCAACTAAGTGTGTCAAAAATTTCCAGACCAGGGATGTGGATACTGACGGGCGGCCACTCAAACAAGACGGCGAGGTCACAGCAATGCAAACAAAAAGGGCTTGCGGAATTAACCGTAAGCCCTGATTTTCTTGGTGCCGAAGACTGGAATCGAACCAGCACGAGGAATCCCTCACAAGAACCTGAATCTTGCGCGTCTACCAATTCCGCCACTTCGGCAACGGATTTTATGTATACCACCATCAGTAGCCCTTTGCAAGAAAAAATCAATGTATAGCGAGGGGGTTTTTCGCGACCAATTTCGAAATATTTGCGTCGCTTCCTTGGGTCGGCCCTGATATAATGCCGCGTCAGGCAACGGGGCATTAAGAAGGCTTTCAGGCCTGCATACGAGGTATATTGTGCCAGCGGGAACGGAGCAAGTTCAGGCAAGCAAATCCCTGGAATTGACAAAATGAAGGTTATCACATTATAAGGTAAGTGGGAACGCATAGGATGTATCGCTCCTTCCTAAGTTCAAGAAGTTGATTGAATAGCTGTCTTTCATTAAATAGGGCAAAAGGTAAATAAACATTTTTGAAGATAATTAGAGAAAAAGAGAGGCTGGACAAGGTTCTGGTGGACAGAAAGTTTACGGAATCCAGAGAGCGTGCGCGTGCTGTGATAATGGCGGGCCAGGTCGTGGTCGATGACCACGTTGTTGAAAAGGCTGGCCAGATGGTTTACGTCGATGCGGAAATACGAATGAAGGGTGAAATGCTTCCCTTTGTCAGCCGTGGAGGTCTCAAGTTGGAAAAGGCGTTGGATTTTTTCGCAATAGATGTGACAGATTTTGTTGCAATCGACTGCGGAGCGTCTACCGGTGGGTTCACCGATTGTCTTCTGCAACGTGGAGCGCGCAAAGTGTTTGCAGTTGATGTCGGGTATGGCCAGTTGGCCTGGAAACTTCGCCAGGATAACCGTGTCGTCAGCCTTGAAAAGAGCAACATTCGATATCTGGAACCGGAAACACTGGATGAAGTGCCGGATATTGCCGTAATAGATGTCTCCTTTATTTCGCTGGACAAGGTACTTCCCAATGTCCGCAGGCTGATAAAGGATGGCGGGAGAATAGTTGCCCTTATAAAACCACAGTTTGAAGTTGGAAGGGGTGAAGTGGGAAAGGGTGGGGTGGTTCGTGAAGAACAGAAGCATCGTGAAGTAATCGCTTCCGTGCAATCTCTGGCCGAAAGCCTCGGGCTGGAGGTCATGGGAATAACCGAGTCACCCATAATGGGACCCAAGGGAAACCGGGAATTTCTCATAAGCATGGTGAAGACGCCTGAATGAATACTTTAAGAAACGGAGGAACTATGGAAGATTGTATCTTCTGCAAGATCATACAGGGGAAAGTAAATGCTGCTAAAGTCTACGAGGACGAGCATATAATTGCCATCCGGGACATTGCGCCTGTCGCCCCTTTGCACCTGCTGCTCATTTCAAGGAAACACTTGGTTAATTCGCTCGATCTGGAGCCCGAAGACAGTGCACTCATCGGCCATATTTATCAGGTTGCAGCGCGTCTGGCGAGAGAAAACGGCGTTGCGGATTCGGGTTTTCGAATTGTAAATAATAATAACGCGGGAGCAGGGCAATCGGTATTCCATTTGCATTTCCACCTTCTCGGTGGCCGGAATTTTCACTGGCCGCCGGGATGATCGAACTGGAAACACGACGAAAGTGGAAGTACGGGTATGAAGAAGAGTCGCAAAAAAACAATTGGAGGGTAAAATGGTCAGGATTTTTCTTTTGTCTTTGATGGTTTTGATAGCAGCTACACAGGTGTCCGCTGAGACTTACAAATGGATTGATGACAGGGGAACTCTGAATTTTACGGAGGATTACTCCCAGATTCCCAAGAAATACAGGAAGAAGGCGCGTATGATTGGTGACGTGGGAGTGAACAGCCCTGATGTCTCGTCGGAAAATGCAGGGGAATCGAAACAGGAGTGGAATGGAAAAGCTTCCGCCGAAAGTGGCCAGGCGGTCGCAACTGGAAAGCAGGAAAAGAAAATAGTGGCATATGGCGGGAAAAATGGAGATGAATGGAAGGGAGAGTTTGGAAAAATGAACGATGAGATAAAAAGTGTGGAGGACCGGATTGCGCAACGCAGAGCCAAATTGAGTAATCCTGAAAAACTTACGAGGGCGCAATACCTGGGTACGGAGTACGAGATAAAGGATCTGCAAACGAATCTGGAAGAACTGAGAGATAGGCGGAATGCTCTGGATGAGGCCGCATCCAGGGCCGGTGTGCCGTATGAACTGAGAAAATAGCCGTTGTATGGCCGCATAAAAGTGAAAAGCCCGGATGTTAATTCCCGGGCTTTTCACTTTTATAACTGGCGTTGCAACAGGATAATTTCTTTCAATTCGCTGGTGGAAACTCGCAGGTTCCGTTTCATGTGCTCTTTAACGACCACATGTTCCGGTGGACCTTGTGTTTCTCCATTTTAGAGCGGTCATTACGCGCCTTGCGAATGAGAAAAACGCTTTCAGCGATATTCTTTGTAACGCCAATTACACGCTTGCTCCAAGACACCGTATAGATAAAGAATTCACTGACCTGCGATTTACATTCATACCGAGCATACGCTTCAGGTTTACCTCATGTCGGGAGGTCGTACACACCACGTTCAAACCCGGACCGAAATATCATTAATGGTAGTCAGGTTTCCCCAAAATCTAGTACCTGTATCCCAGAGCAATTTTGAAAGATCGTTTATGGCTTCAGTATATCCTGCCCTGTCGTAGTGTCAAGGGGTGCCGGGCAAAAATTTCTGAAGCATTATAAGCCGTTCCGATATGCCTGAAAAAAGAATGCTGGAAGTCATGGCCATGGTCCTGGAAATCATGACGATGGTCCACCATGCGATGAGATTGAATGGTGGACCATTATTGTGATACCTCGTCAGTCGCCGGTCGTTTATGACGCGACCATAAATATCGGCGCGAAGAGGGCAGTACCGTGGCGTTTGTCAATCGGCGTTCACGACTTGTCGGCTCAGGTGATTGACTCACTGATTTTTTCCTGTTAACTTAGGGGCAAAATTTCATGAGGTAAATATGCAATTCCCGTGGATCGACCCCGTCATATTTCGCTTTGGTTCCATTGAATTCCGCTGGTATGGCCTGATGTATGTCGTCAGTTTCATTCTTGCCTACTTTCTCATTACACTCAATGTGAAGAGAAAGGGCGTTGCTCTGAGTAAAGATGATGTTGCCGACCTGATCTTCTACCTTGCACTCGGCGTCATACTCGGAGGCAGGATCGGATACGTCCTTTTTTACAATCTCTCATACTATCTTGAGAATCCATTTAAGCTGTTCGCCGTATGGGAAGGCGGGATGTCTTTTCATGGCGGATTGTTAGGGACTGTACTGTCATCTCTTTATTTCGCGCGCAAGAAAAAAGTCCCTTTTTTCCAACTGGCGGATCTTTGCGTTCCTGTGGTGCCGATTGGCCTCTTCCTCGGAAGAATGGGTAACTTTATAAACGGGGAACTGTACGGCAGGGTTACCACTGTTTCCTGGGGAATGGTTTTCCCCGGAGGAGGATTGGAGCCCAGGCATCCGTCACAGCTCTATGAAGCGATCCTCGAGGGGCCGCTGCTTTTTGGGATTCTCTGGTTTGTTCAACGGAAAAAGGGTCTTCCCGATGGCGTGGTGTTCTGGTGCTTTGTTGCAATGTACGGGTTGTTCCGCTTTCTGGTCGAGTTCACCAGGGAACCGGACCAGCAAGTTGGCTATCTCTGGAGCTATTTCTCCATGGGTCAACTGCTGAGCCTTCCGATGTTCCTGTTCGGGGTATGCATGATCATTCTGCTTTACCGGCGAGGCGGAAAATGTGGGGTGTCCGCGTAGGCTTTTACTTCAGCTTTTTCGACATTTCAAGAACGTTTACCTCTTCGAGCTTTTTGTACGATACCGAATCCATAAGACACTTCATGATGTATATGCCTCGGCCCCGGTCTTTGGGATTATTGAAATCCGGTGACGGTGTTCCATCTATGTCGAACCCCCGTCCATGGTCATATATCTTCACGAGGAGTTCGTCGTCGGTGACCGTAATGAAGATGCGGACTGTTTGCTCGGGATCACTTTCATTGCCATATCTGATTGCGTTAACCACTGCCTCGGTCAATACCAGGTTTAACTGGTGTGCAAGAGCATCCCTGTCCCCCTCGAATCTGTTCAACTCTTTGACCAATCCCTCTCCGATTTTCCCGATAAGACTCAGATATCGTGTCTGATTGGGCACCCTGATATCCACTTCGATTGCATCTTTCGGCATGAAAACCTCTCTGCTTTCAGTATGAATCCATTGCGTCCTCGGTTGTGGGATATATGTCAAATACCCGATGCAGCCTCGTCAGTTCGAACATGGACTTAACCTGTGGCTGCATCATCGACAGTTTCAGGGTTCCCTGATTGGATATCGCATTCTTGAACCCCGATACAAGCGCGCCGAGACCCGAACTGTCAATAAATCGGACATCTCTCAGGTCGATAAGGATGTTTTTCTTGCCTGCTTCGAAAAGTTTTTTCAATTCATCCTTCAGGTCATTGGAATTATGGGCGTCCACCCGTTCTTCCTGGACGATTATGATAGAGATGTCATTCCTTTCCTGAAATTTCATGTTCATGAGTATTTTCCCCCCCTTATCCAGGTTGGTGTCACCGGCACGACTTATGAGAATATTCTACACCAAAAATTAATAAAAATGTCCAGAATCAAATGCTTGGCGGACCGTTGCCTGTCGTTCCACAGTCGGCGGAATCAGAGAATTTAACTATGACAGCAGCGAAAAAGTCCTCCGGAAAACAATCGGCCGCAAAAACCGAACATTCACCCGGTAAGTCATCTCAACCCAAGAAAATGCAGTAACGTCTCCAGATTTTCATCAATTGATCCTGATGTGTCGATTACGACCTTCCTGCCTTCGTCATCGGCAATACTTTCGAATTCCGCCTTCTGCCGGTGATATAATTCCCATCGACCATCGGAAGGTTCTTCCTGATTAAGGATTCTGGAATTCATCCGCTGTTTAATCAGTTCTTCCGGGCAAGTGGTGTTTATGACAAAGAAGGGGACACCGCGTTCTTTCGCCAGCTGACGAAAACGGTCGCGATCGATTCTCCTTACAAACGAAGCGTCGAGAACGATTCCGCGACCTGCCTCCAGGGCTTTCCCGGCTGTCATCAGAAGAGCATCGTAGGTTGCTTTGGTCCATTCCGCCGAATATATCCCATCGCCGTATTTGCTTAGATCACGTTCAGTCACCGGCATGCCCACCAATTTTTTACGGACAACGTCGGATCGCACGAAATCCAGCCCGATTTCGAAGGCGAGTTCGGACGCAAGAGTGCTTTTGCCAGTTCCCATGAGACCGGAGAAGAGAATGATCCCCGGCGGGAGCCTCTCGCGTAGTATGTAACCCCTCGCAAGGCGGAAATGTCGCGTTGCCTTTTCTCTGGCGGATATTTTTTCATTCATGCTCATGCCGCGGTCATTCAGCTTGAAACTTTCAACTTTTCCCCTGACAAAGGCGCGGTATATCTTGTAGAAGTCCAGTATGCCAAGCATCCCGGTATCACCGATTACGGTGCAGTATTCGGTCAATGCAATGTCGGCAAAATGTTTCCGGTTGTGATAATCGAAATCCATCAGCAGAAAAGCGATGTCGGCAGCCGTATCGATGTAGCGGAACCGTTCGTTGAATTCTATGCAGTCGAAAATGTAAACCTTGTCCGCCAGGCAAATGTTCTCGGCATGGATATCACCGTCGCAGTCTCTTATGAAACCTCCAGCAACTCTGTCTGCAAACAGTTTTTCATTGTCGGAAAGAAAACGGTAAACCCATTCTTCGATTAGATCCATGTCCTGCTTGCTAATTGTAATGCCGACAAAACCGGCGGTCTGCCTGAAATTTTCATCCCAGTTATGTTTGATGATGGAGATATCACCATACCTGTCAATCTCGGTACTCCTCTCCGCCATCAGATGGAATTCGCCTATCGTCTTCGCTATCCCTCGGATATGGTCAGCAGTTACATTGTCCTCCTTCAGAAGTCTGTCGAGCATCCGGTCTTCCGGGAGCCTGCGCATTTTTACAGCGTATTCGACTATCATTCCGCTCCCGTGAAAGGTTATGCCTTCAGCCGATTCCCTGAGTTGCACGACTCCCAGATATACGTCCGGACAAAGCCGGCGGTTGAGACGGACTTCCTCTTCGCAATAAAAACGGCGACGATCAAGAGTAGTGAAGTTCAGAAACCCCAGGTCAACTGGCTTCTTGAATTTGTAAACATAGTCGTCTGTAAGAAAAAGAAAAGATATGTGAGTCTGTATCAGAGTGACATTTCGGGTGGTATCTGGGTACGTTGAAGGCCTGAGCAGCCGATTGATCAGTTTCTGTTCCATCCTGTGCCTCTAATGTGCTGATATTTGTTGGAAAACATTATCATACTCTGGTTTCGGTGCAAGGTTAAGAACGCATAATTACACAGAAAGATAATCGTTTGACGGCCTAATAGATTTGTGGTAGCTTTTCTCAATGTGGCTTTATCGCCGCAGTATTTCCCTCTCACTGTCATAAGAAATCCATGTTTATTTACCGTCTTGGGCTGTACAAGTCCTTATTCGGGTAATTAATGGATGTGAGAAGGTTTCATCAGATTCTGAAAAGCACAATTTCCATAAACAGACTAACGATTGAAACCAGACATCGAGCATGGTTTGCCTTTCTGGCAAGGGGAGACCTGAAAGGAATGTCTGGTTTTTTTTCCGGAAATTTCCATGTCCATGAAAAATGTAATTGCCCTGATCATCGTAGCAGTTTTTAACACCGCGTGTGCCGCCGGCGCCGCACAGCCCACCATGAAACCGCCTTCGATGGAGAAAATGATCGACACGAAGGCAACCTCCCAAATGCTGTACAACTATTCTCGTGCACGGATGGAAGCCCTCGAGGGCAACCTTGACGGGGCACTGGCGATCCTTCAGGAAGCGGTAAGACAGGATCCGCGGTCGGCCTTTCTTCACAAGAAAATTGCCGAGATATACGTCAAGATGAACAAACCGAAAGAGGCTCTTGCCGAATGCGACAAGGCGCTCTCTTATGATCCCGATTACCGGCCGGCCCATATGCTGGCAGGAATAATCCAGGCGGCTCTGGGCAATGACAAGGAGGCCATCTTCCATTTCAAAAGAGCCAAGGAACTTGATCCTTCCAAGGAAGACGCCTACATCAATCTTGCGGTTTCCTATGTCAAGACCTTCGAATACGAGGGGGCCGTAAATACCCTGAAAGAGCTTGTCAAGGTCTCTCCTGATTCTGCAATCGGCTATTATTATCTGGGGAAAACATACGACCAGATGAAACTCTACAATAAGGCCTCCGAATATTTCAAGAAGGCGCTTGAACTTAACCCGGATTTCGAGCAGGCCATGATCGATCTCGCCCTTTCCCTCGAAGGGCAGGGACGGTATGACGAGGCAATAAAGCTGTACCGGGAAGTCCTCGCGAACAACCCTTCCAATTTCACCGTTATGCAGCACCTCGTGCAGCTCTATATCCAGCAGCGGAAGCTTGAGGATGCACTTGCCATGCTGAAAGAGGTGGCCGACAGTGGCCAGGAGGGACTGGAAGTCCACAGGAAGATGGGGCTCATCTATATGGAGCTTCAACAGTATGATGCAGCTATCCAAGAGTTTCAGTTCATCCTGAAACAGGAGCCGGAAACCGACAACGTTCGATATTACCTTGGGGCGGCATACGAAGAAAAAGAGGATTTCGACCGTGCCATCGAGGAATTTGGCAAGATTCCGAAATCATCATCGGTGTATTATGATGCCTTGGGGCAAATTGCCTTTCTCTACAAGGAAAAAGGCCAGCCGGAGAAGGGAATCAAACTGCTGAAGGATGCAATGGCGGAACAGCCGAAGCGACCCGAGCTTTACCTGTATCTGGCCGGACTCTATGAATCACTGGATCGTTTCAATGACGGCCTCAAGGTGTTGAAGGATATTGAACCGAATTTTCCGGACGATCCCGCGTTGCAGTTCAGAATGGGAATTCTTTACGACAAGCTGGGACAGAAACAGGCAAGCATTGCCAGACTGAAAAAGGTAATAGCCCTGTCCCCGGACGATGCCCAGGCTCTGAATTATCTGGGCTACACCTATGCGGAGATGGGGACCAATCTGGATGAGGCCCTCGAGTATCTAAAAAAGGCGGTTTCGCTGCGCCCGGATGACGGTTTTATCATCGACAGCCTCGGTTGGGTCTACTTCAGGATGAAGCGATACAATGATGCCGTTCATTACCTGGAAAAAGCCCATAAGCTGGTTGATGACGATGCAACCATCATGGCTCATCTTGCCGAGGCATATTATGCAAAGCATGAGTACCGGCGTGCCCTTTCCATTCTCAAGCGTGCACAGAAAATAGATCCGGACAACAGGGAAATAGCGGACAGGCTGAAAAAGCTGAAGGCGGAGATTGGTGAAAAATGAGCGCCGGCCGGCTCCTTCGTCTGTTTGCGCCGCTATTTTTTATTGCCGTAGTCTCGTGTTCGGACCGTGCTCCGGACAGGGCTGCGGCTGCTAAAACCGGCAAACCGGCCTACGGTGACGCAATTGTGGTCGGCAGCATCGGCGAGCCGTCCACCCTGATTCCGCTGCTGGCTTCCGACAGCGCTTCCCATGAGGTCTCAGGGCTCGTATACAACGCCCTTGTCAGGTACGACAAAAACCTGCGGCTTGAAGGCGAACTCGCTCAAGCATGGGACGTCTCAAAAGACGGCCTTACCATAACCTTCCATCTTCGCAGGGGGGTGAAATGGCACGATGACCATGAATTCACGTCAAGAGATGTGCTCTACACCTACCAGGTGACGATAAATCCCAAGACCCCTACCGCTTATGCCGAATCTTTCAAGCAGGTAAAAAGCGCCGAAACTCCGGATCCATACACCTTCCGTGTTACCTACGCCAAACCCTATGCCCCGGCGCTGGAGTCGTGGATGACATCGATTTTGCCGGCCCACTTGCTGGAAGGGAAGGAGATCACAGCGAGCAAGCTTTCCCGCCGTCCTATTGGAACGGGCTCTTACCGGTTCAAGGAGTGGGTTCCCGGGCAGAAGATTGTATTGGAATCCAACAAGGATTACTTCGAAGGACGCCCTTACATAGACCGGTATGTTTACCGCATCATTCCGGACAATTCTACAATGTTCATGGAACTCAAGGCAAGCGGACTGGACATGATGAATCTGTCACCCGTGCAATTCCGACGCGAGACCGATACTCCGCGTTTCAGCGACCGCTACAACAAATACCGCTATCCGGCCTTTGCCTATACCTACATGGGCTACAATCTGAGGAATCCCCTGTTTACAGACAAAAGGGTGCGCCAGGCAATCACCTCCGCAATCAACAAAGAAGAGATCATTCACGGCGTCCTGCTGGGGTTGGGTCAGAAAGCCCATGGTCCGTACAAGCCCGGAACCTGGGCATACAATCCCAATATAAAAGATTTTGACTATAACCCTGCGCGTGCAGTGCGTCTTCTTGCCGAGGCGGGGTGGCGGGAGAAAAACAGAGACGGCATCCTGGTTAAAAACGGCCGGCCTTTTCAGTTCACCATACTAACCAACCAGGGGAATGATCAGCGGCTCAAGACAGCCCAGATCATCCAGCAGCGCCTGAGACATGTCGGAATCGACGTGAAAATACGGGTCATAGAATGGGCGTCGTTCCTGAACCAGTTCATCGACAAGGGGGATTTCGAGGCCGTTATCCTGGGTTGGACCATCGGACAGGATCCCGATCTTTACGATGTCTGGCACTCCAGCAAGACCGGGCCAAAAGAGCTCAATTTCATAGGTTTTAAGAACCATGAGGTAGACCGGTGTCTCGAAGAGGGGAGAAGCACCTTCGACGTGGAAAAACGGCGGAAATGCTACTTCAGAATCCAAGAGATATTTGCGGACGAACAACCCTATACCTTTTTGTACGTACCCGATGCCCTGCCTGTGGTGAGCGCCCGTTTCCACGGCATAGAACCGGCGCCGGCCGGTATTTCATACAACTTCATCCGCTGGTATGTGCCGAAAGATGAGCAGTTGCATTAAAAAACAGTGGCTAGCGGCTAGCGCTGGCAACGGCTGGAAACTGACAACATGGTTAATTACCTCCTAAAACGCATTCTCATGCTGATTCCGTTGTTGTTGGGGATCACGCTTATTACTTTCGCTGTTATCCACCTGGCTCCCGGGGAACCTGTCGAGATGCAGACCGCAATGAATCCCAGGGTAACGGCGGAGACCCGGGCGCGTATGCGAGAATTCTACGGGCTCGACAAACCGCTCCACGTCCAGTACATAACCTGGTTGGGCAAGCTGTCGCACCTCGACTTCGGCCGTTCCTTCGCTCCCGACAACCGCCCTGTCATCGACAAGATTACCGAACGCATCCCGATCACCCTCTCCCTCAATATCATTGCGCTGGTCCTTGAGTTCGGCCTGGCGATCCCCATCGGGATACTGGCTGCAACCCGTCAGAACACCCCGCTGGACAAGGGGATAACGGTTTTCGTGTTTGTAGGTTTCGCGGTTCCCACGTTCTGGCTGGCACTGGTGCTCATGTACGTCTTTGGAGTAAAACTGGGTTGGCTTCCCATTTCCGGCCTGCATTCCCTCGGGAGCGAAAATTTCGGTACATTCCGATGGCTGATGGATATGGCAAAACATCTGGTCATGCCGGTGGCAGTAGCTTCGTTCGGCAGTCTGGCAGGCCTGTCGCGCTACATGCGGTCCACCATGCTGGAAGTCATCCGTCAGGATTTCATAACCACGGCGAGAGCCAAGGGTCTTGCAGAGAGAACGGTGATTTTCCGCCATGCCCTGCGCAATGCCCTGCTGCCGATCATCACACTTCTCGGTTTCTCGCTTCCCGGCCTTATCGGCGGCAGCGTAATCTTTGAAACCATATTTGCCATTCCCGGCATGGGGCAGCTTTTCTTTGCAGGGGTGATGTCCAGGGATTATCCGCTGGTAATGGGGATACTGGTCATAGGTGCATTCCTCACCTTGATAGGGAACCTTCTGGCGGACATCGGCTACGCATTTGCCGATCCCCGCATCCGCCACGG
>DATEVI010000369.1:0-2544 GCA_035281865.1 Geobacteraceae bacterium
CAACCATCTGGATGGTTGAACAATTAGGGTTGGCGATTATTCCCTTCCTGGTGTACTGAGCTATGGCGTGCGGATTCACTTCGGGAACGACCAGCGGAACATCCGGGTCCATTCGCCAGGCACTGGAGTTGTCGATACAAACAGCCCCGGCCTTTGCAGCCGAAGGACAAAATTCCTCGGAACGGCTCCCACCTGCGGAAAACAGTGCAATATCAATTCCCTCGAAGGCATTATGATCCAGAAGTTCCACAGGCACCGGCTTCCCATTGAACTCGAGGACCTTCCCCACACTGCGTTCACTGGCCAGGAACTTGATTTTCCCTATCGGGAATTTCCTCTCTTCGAGACATTTGATCATCTGGTTGCCGACAGCGCCGGTAGCCCCGGCAATCGCCACATTCCACAGTTTTTTTGCCATCTTATGCTCATCTCCTCTCGACGGTCGACCACCGAAAAAGCAGCCGAATTTTACCTATTTTATTTATACTAAAGAATACTTGTCAATAAAAAAGGAGCGGGGGTCAAACGCCCCCGGCTCCCCATTTTCGTAAAAGACTTTAACTTCTTATGTGTTGAGGCCGAAAGCTAAAGGAAGATCTTTGGTTCAGTTAGGGGCGATTTGTTCCTTCCGGTCTTCAGCCTTCAGTTTATCGACCTGAAGTCTCAGCTTACTGTCTTTGCCACCATATCGCCGATTTCGGTGGTCGAATACCCCATCTTCCCGGCGCTCATGCTCTTCATCTGCTGCATTACCTTTACCATGGCGGCTTCAACTGCTTCCGAAGCCTTCTGCTCGCCCAAGGTATCCAGCATCATCATCGCCGCGCCGATTGCCGCCATCGGATTGATCACGTTTTTCCCGGTGTACTTCGGCGCACTGCCTCCGATCGGCTCGAACATGGATACGCCTTCCGGATTTATGTTCCCGCCGGATGCTATTCCCATACCCCCCTGAACCATTGCGCCCAAGTCGGTAATGATATCGCCGAACATGTTGTCGGTGACGATGACGTCGAACCATTCGGGATTTTTCACCATCCACATGGTCGTGGCGTCAACGTGAGCATACTCACGCTTGATATCCGGGTAATCCTTCTCGCCGACCTCGTGGAATGTCCGCTCCCACAGGTCGAATGCAAAAGTAAGCACGTTCGTCTTGCCGCACAGCGTCAAGGTCTTCCGCTTGTTTCTCTTCCTTGCATATTCAAAGGCATAGCGGATACAGCGCTCCACACCCTTGCGGGTATTGATCGACGTCTGGATGGCAACTTCGTCGGGAGTGCCCTTTCTCATGCAACCGCCAGCGCCGACATACAGTCCCTCGGTATTTTCACGCACGACGACGAAATCTATATCTTCAGGTTTCTTGTCCTTCAGAGGAGTCTCAACATTGGGATACAGCTTGATGGGGCGCAGATTTATGTACTGATCCAGTTCAAAACGCAGCTTGAGAAGTATCCCTTTTTCCAGGATGCCTGGTTTGACGTCGGGATGGCCGATTGCTCCGAGATATATGGCGTTGAATTGCTTCAGATCCGACACGGCGGATTCCGGCAGGACTTCGCCGGTCCTCAGATACCTTTCCCCACCAAAATCGAAATGGGTATAATCCATCTTTATGCCGAATTTTTTGTTTGCCGCATCCAGAACCTTAAGTCCCTCCCGGACAACCTCAGGCCCTGTGCCGTCCCCACCGATTACCGCGATTTTGTACATGTGATTCTCCTTTTCCCCTTTCCAAAATGCAAACCCGAAAACTTTAGCATGATATAGAAATATATTTTTTTGTCAACAAATTCAAAAGATTCGGCGCAGCCAGGGCCCTTGACCGGAAAAACGGCAGCGTGCATTTTCCGGATTAACGGACATGAAAATCCCTGAATTCACCCGTATATCCTTCCGGCTCGACGATAACCTCATCCACCCGGGCAAGGCGCGGTCCGATACGACACCAGTCGATGAGCGCCTTGACATCCTTGTCGTCGCCTTCGAAGCACCCCAGAACATCACCATTGGCAAGGTTCTTCACCCAGCCCTTGACATTGTGCCGCACGGCCTGTTCGTCAGTGTAATAGCGAAAGCTCACTCCTTGGACGATGCCTTTTACAGTGACCCTGGCACGCATTTTCATCAGCTTCATTCCTCCATTAAATGAAGAAATTCCTCTTCAGTGAGAACCTTCACACCGAGTTCTCTTGCCTTTGCCAGCTTGCTTCCCGCCTCGGCACCGGCAACAACAAAATCGGTCTTCCGTGAAACGGAACCAGCAGCATGGCCCCCTTCGTTTTCCACCATCCTCTTCGCCTCATCCCGGGTAAAACGGGTCAGTGCCCCGGTAAAGACGAAAGTTTTTCCCGCGAACCTCCCGCCGATCTTCTTTACCTCCCTGGCCGGACTCACCCCAGCTTCAAGCATTTTGCCGATGACTGCAATATTTTCAGGATTTCTGAAAAAAGTGACTATGCTTTGCGCCACCTGAGGTCCTATCTCGCGTAAAGAGAGAAGTTCGGCCTCCGTTGCCTTCTCCAGATTCTCCAGGCTTCC
>DATEVI010000370.1:0-3395 GCA_035281865.1 Geobacteraceae bacterium
AAATGGAGGCGTTCGTTGCCGCGGTTCTCGATCATGACCCCGACATTCTTGTCTTCGAAGATGTTACGGACAGCCAGCATTTTGCGGCCGCCGCCCGCGCCGCAATGCGGGGTAAGCTGGTTTTGTGCGGAGTCTCATGCCGGGACACCGGGGAAATAATCGAATATCTCATGG
The DNA here is from genome assembly GCA_035281865.1 of Geobacteraceae bacterium. Lineage (GTDB taxonomy): Bacteria > Desulfobacterota > Desulfuromonadia > Geobacterales > Geobacteraceae > CAIWTU01. Next base: position 175 of record DATEVI010000370.1, read on the forward strand.
GCTTGCAACGCAACGGTTCGTTGCTATCACAATTGCGGGGCGTCATTTCTTTCCGCGCAGGCGTGTCCCCATGTCCGGATTGCAGTCCCGGAGGGGGCTGTTCCGCGTGTGGTCATACCGGGTTCATTGGCAGGAAATACCTGGTGGATGTAATCCCCTTTGCTGGGGACCTGATAGATGTCCTGAGTTCCGCCGGGGAGGCGGGAGAAGTGCTGAAATATTTGGAAGACAAAGGTTATGGCTTCCTCCGGAAGCCGCTTTATTAGATAAACGGGGATACGCAATGGCTAGAATCGACGGACTATTCAAGATGATGAAAGAGCAGGGAGCATCCGATCTCCATCTCTCCAGCGGCTGCCCGCCCATCTTCCGCCTTCATGGAGAGATGGTCCGGCTTAACATCAAAACGCTTGTTCATGAAGAGATAAAGGCCCTGATTTTCGAAATACTGAACGAGCAGCAGAAGACGCAGTTCGAGGAAAAACGGGATCTGGATTTCGCCTATTCGATCCCGGAACTCGCCAGATTCCGCGGAAATGTCCTGATGCAGCACAAGGGGATTGCCGCTGTATTCCGCATGATTCCGAGCAAGATATTATCGGCGGACGAACTGAACCTGTCCGAAGGCGTGCGCAAAATGACCATGCTGAAAAAGGGTCTGGTGCTGGTGACCGGGCCGACGGGTTCCGGCAAGTCCACGACACTTGCGGCCATGATCGACCTGATCAATTCCACCCGCAGGGAGCATATTCTGACCCTTGAAGATCCCCTGGAGTTCATACACGAAAACAAGATGTCCCTACTCAACCAGCGCCAGATCGGCGAACATTCGGAAAGCTTCACCGCTGCGCTGCGCGCCGCCCTGCGCGAAGACCCGGACGTCATTCTCGTCGGAGAGATGCGCGACCTGGAAACCATCAGCCTGGCCATGACCGCCGCCGAAACAGGCCACCTGGTCTACGGAACGCTGCACACCAACTCGGCGGGGAAAACCGTGGATCGCATCATCGACGCCTTTCCCAAGGACAGCCAGGAGCAGGTACGTACCATGTTGTCGGAATCCCTGAAAGGTGTAGTCTGCCAGCAGCTCCTCAAGACAGCCGAAGGAAAGGGCAGGGTGGCGGCATTCGAAATATTGGTGGGTACCCCGGCCATCGCCAACCTCATTCGCGAGGGAAAGACCTTCCAGATCCCCTCCATCATCCAGACGGCCAGGAGAGACGGCATGCAGCTCATGGACCAGCATATCCTGGATCTTCTGAAGACCAAGAAAATCCTGCCGGAAGAGGCCTATCGCTGCGCCCAGGACAAGAAGCAGTTTGAGCAGTATCTGTCCGATGCAAATCCTTCTCTGATCGCTTAGCTATCCCGGCACTGCCGGCTCCCGCTTGGGCGGCTCCGGGGAACGTTGTAAATTAATCAACTTATTATGTCTAACATATTCCTGAATCCGTGACGATATTTTGCTGACACCTGGTATTGGGGCGATCCGGCCGTTTTTGAGGGGTAGGGCCCGCTGACGCCGACAAAAATCGGCCCTCTATTTTGCCCTGTAACCCCTGTTCTCTGACAACTGAACCGTTTTTTACCACTTATGCCAAATTGCGCGCGTGTTTGAGCGGGGGAGCAGCATCTGTCCCCTTATTGCGTTGACTGTTCTACTTCTTGGCCACTATCCGTAGGCAAGGCGGTCGTAGATACCGGCAAATGCCTCGGCATGGGCTGTCACATGGCGGCTGAACCGGAGCTTTAACCGTCTGCCAGTGACGATCATGCGGCCGGCGAAATAGATCATCTCCTGGATGACGGTCTTGATCCTTCTCCGCTTTGCCTCATGGCGGATGATTCCCTTGCTGCTTACCAGGGCGGTCTGGCCGACAAACCGCAGGATGTTGTACACCAGGGCTCCGCAGGCCATGACCAGTTGATTCGTGGCAAACTTGCCCGACGGCAGCCGCTCAAGATCCATATCGGTCTTGATCTCGGCGTGGTACTGCTCACACAGGCCGTGCCCCTTGTAGAGTTCGATGATTTTTTCATCTGCAAGTTTCAGGCTGGTCCACCACCCTTCCAGTTCGAGATCCGGGATGAGCAGGGGCTGCCCTTTCTTGTCGATGGTCCGTTCAGTAACCCGCATCACCCGGCGGAAGGTGAAGGTTTTTTGGACGCCGTTTTCATCGGTGACGGTCTCTTTATCCTTTACGCTGAAGAGCGCCACTTTCTTTCCGGGACGCGGATTCGAGACAACACCGGTTTCAAGCCCCAAGCGCCACCAGTATGCGTTATTCTGCTTTCGGGGGTTCCACTTGATGACGTAGTCGGTCTTCGCATACCCTGCAAGTTCGACTCGGTTGTCGAGCGAGTCATGGGCCGAGTCTTGGCGGTAGAGAAGCTTTTTGCCACAGAACTGGCGTATCCGGGCATGGGTCTCGCGCAAGAATGAGATGAACTCTTTTTGCGGATGCTGAGAGCCGGGCAACAGGTGGCCATTGACCATCCAGCCTTCAAGTCCGATGTAAGCCGGAAGGAACAGGTACCCGTCAAACTGCCGGTAGGTATGGGATACCTTCTCCTTTTTGCTGTCTGAGTTGTCCATGGCAAAACCGTCGATGTCCACGGTGACGTGGCCGGTATAGATGGGGGTTAGTGGAGCTTCAACTTTTTGAAGAAGCTCGATGGATGCCCAGGAAAGCACAGGGAGGAAGGCTTCGGCATGTTCATCCATGCGCTGGCGCATGGTACCCTCGGACGGGACGTGCTTGTTGCCAAGAGATTCGCGGAAGAAGTCATCGGTGCGATATTGTTCTATGGCCACGAAATCGCTCTTGGCTTGGGCCAAAAGCCCGCAGTAGCTCTTGATGGCATCGGCATGGGGGATGACATCGACCGACGGGGCAGCCTTCGCCAGACCCGAGGGGATAGAGGTAAAACGGTTCAGAGCCAGACCAACGAGAGAAATGCCGGAATGGGATGTGTAGAATTCCTCGTCGGACTGTTCAATGATAAAACGTTTCATGGATTTCACCTGCCGGGTGAGATTTTGTTGGCTGGCAGAATAGCATAATTATCAAAGAACATCGATATGTTAGACGTTACTGGAAGCAATTTTCTGTATGTAGCATCACGGAGTCAGGTACAACCATAATTTCCTCATAGAATCCACATTTCTGTTTTAGTGCTATTAAAGCTGAACTATTCTGATGATGTCAAACTCGACAGAT
>DATEVI010000371.1:0-3846 GCA_035281865.1 Geobacteraceae bacterium
GAGAGAGTGACTGGCTTCAGATCGTTATCCACAACTTTGAAATCAGGGGCTTTGTCGCCGGGCCTGATTTCCGGGCCGATCAGCGTCAAAGGATTCCCCATGAAAGTAACGGCACCTTGCCTTTCTTCCATATATTGCACCTCCTTGAAATACACAATGTCAATCGCCTGATAACTATATCTCCATTAGGCCGTTATTCAACACTCCGCTCTGGATCGTCACACAATTCGGTACGATCAGGAAGGTTGCACAACGCCTTGCAAATGTTAGAATTTTTATAAAGGATCATTTGGAAGTCCTCCAACCTGCGCCGGGGATTGCGGGTATTTTTCCCGGTGCACAATGATGTGAAAGGGGTCGGTATGAAAGCAAACTCTATCTATGCGGCAATGGCTTCCGTGTTACTGTTTGTGGTGCTTTTATTCCCTATCGGCTCGACGGCGGCGGAAACCGTCTCCCCACTCATAGGACAACCGGTAACCAACTTCAGCCTGTCGTCCACGCAAGACCGTCTCGTCAATTACGGACCGGACTATTATGGGAAGTACAATCTCATCATCACCTTTTTCCCCGCTGCCTTCACCCCTGTCTGAACGGGTGAAATGGAGGGTCATCAGAGGAACCTCTACCTCTATGACCGCTTCGATACCCAGGTCGTGGGTGTCAGCAGGGATGATGTGATAACGCTGCAGTATTGGGCAAAGGATCTGGGGATAACCTTCCCACTGCTGTCCAATGTCAGCGGCTGGCTGGGAGTACTTTACGACGTCCAGCCCGGCGATCAGCCGTTTTTCAACAGAAGGACCATGATCATCGACAAGAAAGGGATTATTCGCTACGTGAGGGACGGATCTCCCGACTACAAGGATATCCTCGCCTTTCTGAAAAAATTGAACAGAGAGGAGGGGCAACCATGAAAACTATGTTCATCATTTCCTGTTTTCTTGTTGTCGTGTCCCTTGGCTCCGTCTGCTCAGCCCATGAGACGGCCGCCACGGATAACGCCGCCCAAACCGTTCCCGCCTTGAAACCGGGAGACAAGGGGACCGCCATTTATGATGGCGAATACGAGTTCATGCCTCCTCCTTCTCCGTGGGAATTGATAAGGGGAGGCGAAGGAAGTGATTTTGTCTTCGGATTTTACAGGAAAGACCCCGGCAAGCTCCAGCTTGAATCGACTTTCTTCGCATTCAGCGATGAACCTTACGGCTACTCCAAGGACATTGAGCAGCGTGCCGACGAATTTCTCAAACGCTTCTTCTGGTCTTCCCATGTGAAGATGAAAGTTGTCGACCGGAAAAAGACGACCGTACTCGGCGCAGAAGGGCTTGTGCTTGTCCTTGAAGGGAAGGATGCGATCAAAGGAACCAAAGTCCGGTCTAAGGTGATATTGGGCAAGCGCGGGGACCGCGTTGTGGCTTTTTACATCAACCAGTGGCGAGCCTCGGACAGCAAATTTGATCAGGCTGCCTTCGATACTTTCGACAGGTTTGCAGGCTCTTTCAGGTTTCTGAAAAAATCTTTCTACGAGACGCTTTGAGGACGCCCCAAGCAGGGACCGAAGGGAAAAAGGAATTTTTCAATCCAGCAATTCCTTCACCTTTTCCAGCAGTTGCCACGGAGCCACCGGTTTTTCCATGAAATGGAGTCCTTCCCCGAGAGGTTCCCTTGCATCGAGAAACTCACCGGTGTAGCCGCTCAGAAAAATAGTTTTGACGTCGGGACAAATTTTCCTGATATCCTCGTAGGCCTCCCGGCCGTTCTGCCTCGGCATGATAATATCGAGCATGAGAAGCCGGATGCGGTCACTATCCTTTTCGAACTTCTCCACCGCATCCCTGCCGTCGACGGCTTCGATCACGGTGTACCCGGAGTCCTCCAGCACCGTCTTGAGAAAAAGCCTGGTGTCCGGGTCGTCTTCACCCACCAGAATCGTTCCCGCGCCTTTAGCGGGAGTGTCAGGCGGCCGACTTACTCTGTTCGAGGTGGGCCCCTCTGCCGTGGGGAGATACAGTTTGAAGGTGGTACCTTTCCCGGGTTCGCTGAAGACCTCGACAAACCCGTTGTGTTGTTTCACTATCCCGTACACGATTGACAGGCCGAGACCCGTGCCTTTCCCCACCTCCTTGGTTGTAAAGAACGGCTCGAATATCCTCTCCTGGGTCTTTTCATCCATTCCGATACCTGTATCCGCAAAGGAAATCAGGGCATAGGGACCAGGATTGCCGTAACCGCGGGCGTCCACGAATTGCTTGTCCAGAACGAACCTTTCCGTCCGTATGGTCAGAACGCCGCCGGCCGGCATGGCATCCCGCGCATTGGTAACGAGGTTCATGATCACCTGTTCAATCTGCCCTTCGTCCCCCAGCACGGTAATGTCATCATCGGAAAGTACAGTTTGAATTTCTATGTTCTCCTGGATCAGTCTGGAAAGTAGACTCTTCGACTTTATTATCGTCTCGTTTATTTTCATGGGCTGCAGGGAGATTATCTGCTTCCTGCCGAACGCCAGAAGCTTGCTCACCAGAGAAGCCGCTCGCTGCGCCGAATAATTCAGCTGCTCCACAAACTTTTTCAGGCTTTCATCGGTCATCCTGGTCTGCAGAATGTATATATAGCCGATTATAGTCGTAAGTATATTGTTGAAATCATGGGCAATGCCTCCGGCCAATTCGCCGATGGCGTTCATCTTCTGGGCATGACGCAATTGTTCTTCGAGCTGCTTGTGAAGGGTGATATCGCGGTCGATCCCCCTGCAACCGACGAAACGACCGTTTGCGTCAAAAACCGGAACCCAGCTGGATTCAAGTATGACGATCCTCCCGTCCTTGTGGACGTTCCTGTGTTCAATGCCGGAGAGAGGCTCCGTGACATCTTTGAAAGTGTGGAAGAACTTCCTGGCCTTGTCCGCCTCGGGAGCGGGCATCAGGTCGAAGGGGGTCTTCCCCATGATATCGTGCGGCTCGTAACCCAGGATTTCCCGTATTCTGGGACTAGAATAGGTAAAGATGCCGTTTGCATCAATCTCCCAGATCCAGTCATTTGTCGTCTCCACAAGGGAACGGTACCTTGTCTCGCTTTCCAGCAGGGACTTTTCGGACTGAATGCGGTCGGTCACGTCGTGCACGATGGCAAAGAAAAACTCCCTTTTTGTCAGGCGTATCATCGACGCGTATACTTCCAGATCCCGCACTGAACCGTCTGAAAGCTTGTGTTTCATTACATCATGAATGCCCCCCTGACGTACTTCCTGCTCCATTCTCGCTCGCAGTTCGCTTTCGTCAAGCAAGCACACATCAGTGACCTTCAGGTTTCTGAACTGGTCCTCCGAATAACCGTAGAATTTCAGTGCCGCCTCATTGGCGTCGAATATAGCCAGGGTCACCGGATCCACGAGGTACATCACCGCGCTGTTTTTCTCGAACATGTTGTAGAACTGTTCTTCCGATTCCTTCAGGGATTCCTGTGCGAGTTTGCATTCCCTGTTTTCCCTTTCCAGCTCTTTCTGAGCTTCAAGAAGCTTTTTCACATGACGCCGGACGAGCCAGTACAAAAGCACGGAGGTGGATACGATGAAGAAAACACCCTTGAACATTTCCCACCTGCTCAGGTCAATAGGATTGTGCACGAATGCGGCAAGGAGCCTGCCTGAGACAAGAATCCACAAAGCCCCGAGGAAGGCGTACACCAATGCCACTACAAGCGGCGCTCTTTTTTCGATTTTCATTTTGACTCCGCACCCGGCGTGTCTACGGCAGGCAGACCGCCGGATTGCCGCATCGGAAGTGATGCGGACAATTTTTTAGTCGGGTACCCCTGCTGAAAAATGGGGAATTCATGAAAAAC
>DATEVI010000372.1:0-4017 GCA_035281865.1 Geobacteraceae bacterium
CATTCAGTGTTATTCTCCTCCCCTGTCCAAATCAAAACGAAGATATTTTAGATTTACGATTTTGGATTTAAAAATCTTTCCGAGTGCCTATTAGTGCTTGCCCGGCTCAAATTTCTTGCCGGCACTCGCAGAAGTTATATAGCCTCTACAGCCTTCATTTTAGGATCGCCCTCAGCAAGCTATCATATATTCCCTTCCTCTCTTAATAATATTTCCAGAAGTTTTGCTGAGTCAACTCAATAATCATTGAGTATACAAAACTCTTGCTGGAATTGCATTTTCCCTTTAAAAAATTAATAAAGCAAAACCTTAAGAAGAAGGCAAGTTTTTTGATTTTTTCATTATATTAAACACCAAACAGGCATCAGCGGCGGCTGTAAGCCGTCCGCTGGATGCTTTTTAACAGATGTGTTTTCTATTTGGGAATCTGGCTCAGCTGGATTCCAAGCGTGTCAGCTACCCCTTTGCCATAGACGGGATCGGCCTTCAGGCAGTGTCCTATATGCCGGATTTTGATTTCCTTTGGCGCGTCTCCCAAGGCACGGGCAGTATTGTCGAAGAGGGCATGTTGCCGTTCGGAGTTCATGAGACGGAACAGCATGCCGGGCTGGCTGAAGTAGTCTTCATCCTCCCGGTGGTTCCAGTGGTCGGCGGCTCCCCCCAGGCCGAGAGGCGGTTCGGCAAATTCAGGTTGCTGTTTCCATTCACCGTAGCTGTTGGGCTCGTAACCGGGAGTGTTCCCGTGGTTGCCGTCCACCCGCATAGCGCCATCGCGATGGTAGCTATGAAAGGGACAGCGAGAAGCGTTCACCGGTATCAGATGGTGGTTCACGCCGAGACGGTAGCGCTGGGCATCGCCGTAGGAGAACAAGCGTCCCTGCAGCATCTTGTCCGGAGAGAATCCGATGCCGGGCACCACATTCGCCGGGTTGAAGGCCGACTGCTCCACCTCGGCGAAGTAGTTTTCAGGGTTGCGGTTCAGTTCCATGATGCCCACCTCGATCAGCGGATAGTCCTTGTGGAACCACACCTTGGTGAGGTCGAATGGGTTATACGGGCAGGCGGCGGCATCCTTCTCCGTCATCACCTGAATGAAGAGCTTCCACCGCGGGAAATCCCGCTTTTCAATGTTTTCATAGAGGTCGCGCTGGTGGCTCTCCCGGTCCTTCCCGATAAGAGCCACGGCCTCCGCATCGGTCAGGTTCTTAATGCCTTGCTGGCAGACCAGATGGAACTTGACCCAGTGCCGTTCGCCCCTGGCGTTGATGAGGCTGAAGGTGTGGCTGCCGAATCCGTGCATGTGACGGTAGGTGGCGGGTATGCCACGGTCACTCATGACAATGGTAATCTGGTGCAGCGCCTCGGGAAGGGAAGTCCAGAAGTCCCAGTTGTTGCGGGCGCTGCGCAAGTTTGTGCGGGGATCGCGCTTCACGGCGTGGTTGAGGTCGGGAAACTTCAGGGGATCCCGCAGGAAAAAGACAGGCGTGTTGTTCCCCACAAGGTCCCAGTTACCCTCTTCCGTGTAGAACTTGACGGCAAAGCCCCGGATGTCGCGCTCTGCATCTGCCGCGCCGCGCTCCCCTGCCACCGTGGAGAATCGGGTGAAAAGATCGGTCTTCTTCCCGACGTGGGAGAAAATCTTCGCTTTTGTATAACGGGTGATATCGTGAGTAACGGTAAAGGCGCCGTACGCACCAGAGCCCTTTGCGTGCATTCTCCGCTCGGGAATGACCTCCCGGTCGAAGTGTGCGAGCTTTTCCAGAAACCAGACATCCTGCAGCAGCATCGGACCACGCGGCCCAGCGGTCAAGACATTCTGGTTGTCGGGAACGGGAGCTCCGGCATTCGTGGTTAATTTCTTCTTCTCGTCTTTCATGGTCGTCCTCCTTTCGGGTTTTGATTTGGTTCAGCTAACAAATTATGATACAGTTTATGCCTTATAACAAAGAAAAATCATACATGGGTTCTGAAAAAATTCTTTTTGTTAAAGACCATCATCGCTTCCTCAATATGAGTATAATTTTTTGTTTCATGGATACAATCCCCTCACTGAAATTGCGTCTGCAACTTTTTTTACGGCTAGTATCATGGCAGCAGTACGCATATTTGATTTCTTTTCCTGAGAAAGAGAATGTACCTCCTGGTAGGAACGTTCCATGAGATTTTTAAGCCTGGCATTCACTTCATGTTCACACCAAAAATAGCACTGTACGTCCTGTACCCATTCGAAATAGGAGACAATCACGCCGCCTGAATTCGCCAGAATATCGGGGACGACGGGTATTTTACGTTCGGTCAGGATTTGGTCTGCTTCCGGCGTAGTAGGCCCGTTACCTCCCTCGACGATAATCTTTGCTTTTATTTTATCTGCATTTTTCCTGGTAATCTGATTGCCCAGCGCCGCCGGGATCAACACATCACACGGAAGTTCCAGTAGAAACGCATTCGTTATATTTTCAGCATGGAGAAAATTTTCGAAAGAACCACGTTCTTTATAATGTTTTATGAGGGCAATATGATTTAGTCCTTTTGGGTTAAAAACCCCTCCCTTCGAGCTGCTCACGGCGACGATCTTGCAGCCCATTTCGCTGAGCAATTTTCCCACAGTCGATCCCACGTTACCATAACCCTGAATCGCCACTTTGAGACCCTTAAAATTCATTTTCTTCGATTTGATGGCGTTGGCGATGGTAAAGGTAATACCAAGACCGGTTGCATCTGTTCGTCCCAGAGAGCCGCCGATATTAACGGGTTTACCCGTTACAATCCCCGGAGTACAATAACCATTATTCATACTGTAAGTATCCATCATCCACGCCATGATCTGCTCATTCGTATTCACGTCTGGGGCTGGAATGTCCTTTTCGATACCAATGATAGGCATAATTGCATACGTGAAACGGCGTGTAAGTCTTTCAATTTCGCCTTTTGAAAGTACTTTGGGATTGCAAATAATTCCTCCTTTTGCGCCCCCAAATGGTACGCCCACCAGGGAGCACTTCCACGTCATTTCCATTGCCAGTGCCTTTAAATCGTCGAGGGTAAGTTCGGGGTGATACCGTACACCACCTTTATAAGGACCGCGTGCCGAGTTGTGCTGTGCGCGAAATCCATTGAAAACCCTCAGAGAGCCGTTATCCATCCGCACGGGAATGGAAACGGTCAATATGCGCTCGAAATTCCTGAGCAGTTGATGGACGTCATCAGAAAGCAGCATGATTTTTGATACATTATCGAGCTGCGTTAACGCCGTTTGCCATGCGCTGTTTACTGGTATTTTTTCAGGCATTTAAACCTCCTCTTTGGGAAATAAGATACTACATGCCCTTAGTGTTGGAGTAATCAGCAGTCCATTTTTCCACCTGCGTATTTTCGAGGTTATAGATGTTCATCAAAGTTAATGGAGGAAAGTAGATATTCATGGTGACCAGATTCTCGTTGTGAGCATTTGACACACGGTGGATGGTTGTGATGTTTATGTAAGACAGACCGGTCGTATGAAACCTGCGGGCAAAGATGGGTGCAATCATACAGGTAGGCAGTTTATTGAAGAGTTCCTCTGTCATTGTACCCTCTCGTATGATTGTAATCCCAAGAGAACCACCGTGGTCATGTATCGGGGTAATCTGTCCTTTCTTAAAGCACAGGACCGTAGCCTCGCACTTGCTACTGATATGCACGATATTCCTTTTGTAGTCCTTGTCTGAAAAGCTGATATAGTCATCTATCGGCAGTTGTCTTCCATCCGTCTCCAGGATGCATTTTTTAAGTACATCCATAGACGGTTTGTCTGGTAATGATTCCAGGCGATTAATGAACGATCTTAAAATGATATCCATACATTAAAATCCTTTTGGCAAATTGGGATATACAAGAGGAATGGCATCGTATTTTATTTGGACCAGTTCCCCGGTCAATGCCTTCATAAATTCAATGAGGTCGTTGACCTCTTCCCCGGTCAAATTCAAGCCATGAATGTCAGGACTCTTGTTTTCACTTCGTCCGCCTCCTCCATTA
>DATEVI010000373.1:0-2478 GCA_035281865.1 Geobacteraceae bacterium
CGCTGAACTTTCATGAGAACGATCAACATGAGAATTACATTGCCTTCGATTATGCAAACAACAGCTTTCGCTCTCTCGGCCGGGGTGCGGTTCTCTTCACCTGGGGGGACAGCGGAGCCTTTCCCCTTTGGTATCTCAAGGGAGTGGAAAGAATGCGGGAAGATCTCGTTCTGCTCCACACGCCGCATCTTGTTTTCGAGTGGTATCTGGACGCTTTCCCGGATTTTTTCCGATCAAGCGTATTGAGGTCCGTGCCGTCGGAATACAAGACTGCGGATAATGTTCTGCGGCTGGCAATCGAAGAACAGAACGACAAAAGGCCTGTGTATATCGATTTTTCAACAAGGTATTCCCTTAAACTGGATGGTTACGAGTTGCATCAGCAGGGAATATGTTACCTTGTGAAAAAGCGTACGCGTGGGAAAACGGTATCTCCCGACATGCGGACATGGGACTTGTACACGGTTCGGGGAATCACCGGCGATACGATTCCGTTCAGAGACCTCGACACGTCCAAGGCCATCCTGATCTATGGGATAAGCCATCTTGATGCCGGGGAGGCGCTCCTTTCGCTGGGGCGGAGCGATGACGGATACGGTGAGTTGCGGAAGGCGAAACAACTTGCACCCGAACTCGGCATGCTCGTGCGGCAGATCGAAATGCAATACGGGAATGCTCATCGGTCAAAAAAGTAAAGGCTATAAAGGCTTTTGTCAGCCACAGACCCACACGGACACAAACAGACGAATTGTCTGAAAGACCAAGAAATTTTGTCCTGATTTTGTCTGTGTGTCCGTGGCAAAAAATTAATTTAATGTGACAAACATGAAAATTGTGGGAAAAACGAAAATCCTAGGTATCATCGGCCATCCGGTTGCGCACTCCCTCTCTCCCCTTATGCACAATGCGGCCATCGAGGCTCTGGGTCTTGACTTCGTCTATGTGCCGTTCCCGGTGGAACCGGAGAGTCTCTCCGCGGCAGTACATGGGCTTCGTGCCTTGGGAGTTCGGGGTTTTAACGTAACGATTCCCCACAAATCCGTCGTCATGCCACTGCTCGACAAAATATCTCCGGAAGCGGAATTATGCGGTGCGGTAAATACCGTCAGTAACGAAAATGGCCTTCTTGTCGGGTACAACACTGATGGGACCGGTCTTCTGAAATCCCTGAGAGACGATCTGGGCTTCAAACCGGGCGGGTCTGTCGTGCTCATTCTGGGAGCGGGCGGGGCCGCACGTGGAGCACTGGCTTCCCTTTGCAACGCGGGTGTGTCCCGCATAATTGTCGCCAACCGGACACGGGAGAGGGGAGAAGCCCTCGTGGAAACATTCCGGGACAGATTCGGCAAGGTATCTTTTCATCTTTCTTCATTGGAAACTGGAAGGTTGGAAGAAAACCTGAAAGCGGCAGACCTTCTTGTCAATACCACGTCCGTGGGCATGAACGGTACGTCATTCGACGGTCTGAACCTGGCATCAATGGCGAGCCACGCAAAGGTATATGACATGGTGTATTCTCCTGCGGAAACACCGCTCCTTGCCGACGCAAGAAGAAACGGGCTGGCGTGCGCTAACGGAATCGGCATGCTGGCGGCACAGGGGGAAGCGGCCTTTTCTATCTGGACCGGCGTGGAGTCGCCGCCGGGTCTGATGAAGGACAGGGTTCTGGCTGAATTCGTCGCGTAACTAGTTCTTGACATTAGTTTTCTTTCAAAATAGTATCCTGCTTTAATTATTTTTGAGAAAAATCGGGGTCTTTTATGCAGTTGAGCAGACTGGGCGATATTCTGGTAAGAAGCAATCTCATAACCAAGGAACAGTTGCAGAATGCCCTTCAGGAACAGAAGGAATCGGGCGGACAGCAGAGGCTTGGCGCAATTCTCATAAAAAACGGATTCATTAGCGAAGGTGAACTGACCGCCTTTCTTTCCAAACAATACAGCGTCCCATCCATCAATCTGGCCGAATACGAAGTTGATCCCGCCATAACAAAGCTAATTCCCGTGGAAGTGGTTCAGAAATACCAGACCATTCCGGTTAACAGGTCCGGGGCAACCCTCATCATAGCCATGTGTGATCCGTCGAACATCTTTGCCATCGACGACATCAAGTTCATGACCGGCTTCAATGTGGAGGTGGTAGTAGCCTCGGATGCTGGAATCAAGGCGGCAATAGACAAATATTACGATCAGTCCGCGTCCCTGGCGGACATGATGACAGATCTGGACATGGAAGACCTGGAGGTTGTAGATGTAGAGGAACAGGTCGATGTCGGGTCGCTGGAACGCGCGGTCGAGGACGCGCCGGTTGTGAAGCTGGTCAACCTGATCCTCACCGACGCCATAAAAAGGAAGGCGAGCGATATACATGTAGAACCGTACGAACGCTCTTTCAGTGTCCGCTACAGGGTAGACGGTGTACTGCATGAAGCGATGAAACCTCCCATAAAGCTGAAAAACGCCATTACCTCGCGTATTA
>DATEVI010000374.1:0-6417 GCA_035281865.1 Geobacteraceae bacterium
GACAAATACTGCGACATGGTGCAAGCCGGTATCATCGATCCGACAAAGGTCTCTCGCTATGCGCTGCAAAACGCAGCTTCCGTTGCCGGCCTGATGCTCACCACCGAGGCCATGGTTGCCGAGAAGCCCAAGAAGGACGGCGGTCCGATGATGCCCCCCGGCGGTATGGGCGGTATGGGCGGCATGGGCGGCATGGACTACTAAAAAACTGTTGTTCTGCCGAACAGCGACAAGAAAAGGGGAACGGAATTCCGTTCCCCTTTTCTTTTTTCTGCAGGCGCAGGATGCTGAACTTTCCACTTTCGAGGGCGTAACCGATAGTGCAGATTGTCCTTCTACATCTCCACCCTGGTAACTACACCCTGGATTTTACTGGCAGGAAGTTTGTGGAACTGGACGAAATTGGGGGTCAGCTTCTTGAGCAGGCTGAACACACGCCAGAAGGGATTTCGTGTGCTGATGTCCTCAATCCCGTAAAAGATGACCTTTTCTTTTATGCCATTCATTTTAAGGAGGTTCTCTATATCGATTACCTCCGAATATCCTACTCTGATCTCGAAGGAATCGAGGCCCGGCCCGATATCTTTCTGCAAATGCGTTTTGACGCCGAACGGGTCTTCGGTCGTGATCAAGGATATGAAAACATTCCGTTCATAGACAATATTGCTCCGTATCATGCAATGAATGACATAAGGCGGAATCACATTCCATTCCCTGGTAAAGAAAAGACCTGTTCCGGCAATTCTTCCTTTTGCATAGATCTGCTCATAACTCACCAGGAATGTTTCAATATCAAGAGGTCTTAAGGCGCGATAGAGGTTTCGCTGCCCATTTCTCCAGAGCAGAATTGTCATAAAGGGGAAGGAAGCCAGGATGAGAGACCAGTAGGCGCCATGTGGAATCTTGCTGAAGGTGGAAACGAGATAGATGAAGTCGACACAGCATACCGCCAGCGCAATGGGAACCTTCCACTTCTTCTGGGTGCGGGAAAAGATCATAATCATCATGATGCTTGTTATGGTCATGGAGCCGGTTACCGCCATACCGTAGGCGGCCGCCAGGTTTGCCGATTTCTGGAATATGATCATGACGAAGATAACCGCGCACAGGAGCGACCAGTTGATGAAGCCTATGTATATCTGCGATTTAAGTGTAGTGGAAGTGTAGTCAACTCGCATGAGCGGCATCACGCGCGTTGTAATCCCCTGATAGACGATTGAGAATACGCCGCTGATAATCGCCTGGGACGCGATGATGGTGGCGATGATAGTAAGAATGAGAAAGGGGATGTAGAGAACGGGGGCCTGCGACTGGACCATGCCGAACAGGATATTTGTCGTCCCGGGGTGGGACATGACAAAGACACCCTGGCCAAGATAGTTGATTACCAGGGCAACAAACACGAAATACCATGCCCTGATGATCGGCCTCCGTCCCAAATGCCCCATGTCGGCATAGAGGGCCTCACCTCCGGTGGCGCAAAGAATGACCTCGGAGAGGACGAAAAAACCGGAAATGCCGTTGTTCTGAAAAAATTTTACTGCGTAATGGGGACTGATTGCCGTTAACATCTCCGGCATGGAAGCCAGAGAAACTAGTCCGGAAACGGTGAGCACAGCAAACCAGACCACCATCAGCGGGCCAAATGTACGTGCAACCCTGTCGGTACCCTTATACTGAAAGATAAAGAGCACAATCGCAATACAGGCGGCAATGAGCACCAAAGTACTCCGGTGGAGACTTTCCATGCCTGGAATCAGTAACATACCCTCCACCGCCGAGAGAATACTGATGGCAGGTGTAATTACGCCGTCACCGAGCAAGAGTGACACGCCGATGAACGTCAGTAGTCCGGCAAAGGCAAGCAGTCTCCCTTTTTTCAGGAGTCTTATCAGAATCTCGCGTAGTACGATCTCCCCGCCCTGTCCCTTGCGTCCCAGACTCATTGCAAGCCAGGCGTACTCCACGGTCACCAGGATGGTCATGGTCCAGAATACGAGTGACAAGATGCCGAACACGTTGGCGCGGGTCGGTGCGGTCAAGGCAAAGATTACTGTCAGAGTATATATGGGGCTGGTACCGACATCGCCGAAAACCAGCCCCATGGCTTTTACAATTCCTCCCCAGAAAGATTCAGGCTTGGCAGCTTTCAAATATTTCCTCCAGCGGCACCGGGACAGCATGGTGTGGCCCCGTAATTCTTTGGATTATTTCTTTTCACTTTCGTTGTACCTTTCCCCGAGTTTTATCCGGCATATCTTTCCGCCTAATCGTATTCGGCGGTTCGCGGCTATATAATCAGAAGTGTGAGCTTCCTGTCAACGAAATGATGTATCTTGTACCAACCCGGAAAAAAAAAGAGCGGCAATGCCGCTCTTTTTTCGTTTCCGATTTTAATGTCCTTCTTATTTTCTGGACCCCTTACCCGCCACCTGCATCCGTATCAATGCCCTTTCAAGCGCATATTGGTGAACTGCGAAATCCTTGTCTTCCCGAGCAAGCCTTTTCAGCGCCTCCTCAGCCCTTCCCAGGGCAACCTTGGCCCTTTCCATGTCAATTTCATCCGCTCTTTCGGCTGATTCAACAAGGATGGTCACCTCGTCGTTTTCGACTTCGAGATAGCCCCAGTTGAGCGCAAGATGGAATGTGACGCCATCCTTCGTATATGACAGCTCGCCTATTTTCAGGGAGGTAAGATAAGGTGCATGTCCGGGCAGCAGCCCGAATTCCCCCATGGTGCCTGTAGCTGTTAAAGTGTCAACTTCTTCCGTCAGGACTTTCCTGTATGGTGTCATAAGTTCTACTTTTAACTTCTCCGCCATCTTTTCACCCTCTATGGAATCTTCTAAAACGCCCGATGCCTGATTCGGTCCAGCAATTGTCTCGCCTTACATAGCAGCAAGCTTTTTGGCTTTTTCCAGGACCTCGCCGATAGTTCCCACCATATAGAAGGCCTGTTCCGGAACATCATCATGCATTCCCGATACGATCTCCCGGAATCCATTGATTGTATCCTTCAGCTCGACGTACTTGCCGGGAGTACCCGTAAAAGCCTCCGCAACATGGAACGGCTGGGACAGGAACCGTTGGATCTTTCTTGCGCGGGCAACGACACGCTTGTCTTCCTCTGAAAGTTCGTCCATTCCGAGGATCGCTATAATATCCTGGAGGTCCTTGTAGCGCTGCAGCACATACTGGACATCGCGGGCAATGCCGTAATGCTCTTCCCCGATAATCTGCGGGTCCAGGATTCTCGACGTGGAATCGAGAGGGTCAACGGCCGGATATATGCCGAGTTCCGCAATCTGCCGTGAAAGAACCGTCGTTGCGTCGAGATGGGCGAATGCCGTTGCGGGCGCAGGATCCGTAAGGTCGTCGGCGGGAACATAAATTGCCTGAACAGAGGTGATTGAACCCTTTGTGGTCGATGTAATACGCTCCTGCAGTTCACCCATTTCCGTGGCAAGGGTCGGCTGGTAACCGACCGCCGAAGGAATACGGCCCAGAAGCGCGGAAACTTCCGAACCCGCCTGGGTGAAACGGAATATGTTGTCGATGAACAGGAGAACGTTCTGCTCCTCTTCATCGCGGAAATATTCCGCGACCGACAGGGCGGAGAGGGCAACCCTGGCACGCGCCCCCGGGGGCTCGTTCATCTGGCCGTAAACGAGGGCGGCCTTGTCGAGAACTCCCGACTCCTTCATCTCCATCCAGAGGTCGTTTCCTTCGCGGGTCCTCTCCCCGACGCCGGCAAAAACCGAAAATCCGCCGTGCTGCTTTGCAATATTATTGATGAGCTCCATGATGATGACCGTCTTGCCGACACCCGCGCCTCCGAAGAGACCGATCTTGCCCCCTCTCACGTACGGCGCCAACAGGTCGATGACCTTGATGCCGGTGGTAAAGGATTCCACTTTGGTCGATTGCTGGAGGAACGTCGGAGCCTCACGATGGATCTCGTATTCTTTTTCGGCGCCGACCGGGCCCATCTCGTCGACCGGCTCACCAATGACATTGAGGATCCTGCCAAGGGTCTTGCGTCCCACCGGCATGACAATCTGTTTGCCGGTATCCATGACTTCCTGGCCGCGAACAAGGCCGTCGGTCGAATCCATGGCGATGGTCCGCACGATGCTTTCCCCCAGGTGCTGCGCTACCTCCAGCACCAGGTTATACTTGCGATCGTCGATGGCCGGATTGGTGACCCGCAGCGCATTATAGATGGGAGGCAGTTTCCCGGGCTCGAACTCGACGTCGATAACCGCGCCTATTACTTGAGATATTTTCCCTACGTTCTGACTCATGTGGACAATTCCTCCTGCGGCCCGACATGCGGCCCTTTATATATTTGATCGATAATTGTCTGGATGATTCTTTATCCCTTGATTGATTCCGCACCGGATATTATTTCGAGAAGCTCCTTGGTGATGGCGGCCTGACGGGCCCTGTTGTATTGCAGGGTCAATTTACCAATCATTTCCGATGCATTCTTGGAAGCGCTGTCCATGGCGGTCATTCTCGCGCCGTGCTCGGCAGCGACCGATTCAAGCAATGCATGGAATATCTGAACTTCGATATTCTTGGGCAGAAGCTCCGCCAGCAGCTCCTCCTTCCCCGGCTCATAAATCGCCTCAGGTCGGAACTCTTCTTCCTGACCTTCCGGTGGAGTTATCGGCAGGAGCTGAACCATGGTAATGTCCTGGGACATTACGCTCTTGAACGCATTGTATAGAAGATAGACTTCACCGTAATCGCCGGCCAGAAATCCATCGATCACTTCCTGGGCAATGAGCGCCGCGGTCTGGTAATTCAGATTCGACAATATACCGGAATAGTTTTTTCTTATCTTTGCCCGGCTCTTGAGGTAGTCGTTTCCTTTCCTGCCGACGGCCATCACCGTGAGCTCACTATATTGGCCGGATTTGCCCATGATGAAGCGCTCGGCCGTTTTGCTGATATTGGCATTGAAACTGCCGCACAACCCCCTGTCCGATGTAATGACAATGAGCAGGGCCTTGTCGGCATTCTCCCTCTGCAACAGCGGGTGGCCGGTCGACCCGCCGCTGGTAGCAAGCTTTTGCATGACGGAATCGAGTTTGTCCGCATATGGCCTCGCAGCCACAACGTTCTCCTGCGCCCGACGCAACTTGGCTGCAGCGACCATTTTCATGGCCTTGGTAATCTGTCCTGAATTTTTTACGGTATTGATCCGTTTCTTGATGCTTTTGAGGCTTGCCATGTGAAGATTACCTTCCTTGCCTTAGGCTGCAAATTCTTTCTTGTATTCATCAAGTGCGGCGGTGATTTTTTCCCGTAGTTCGTCATCGATGGCTTTCTTCTCGCGCAAACCACTGAGGATTTCCGGTCTCCTGTTGTCGAAGAAGCTGTAAAGTCCGGCCTCGTAACGGGACAGAGCAGATACCGGGTAATCATCCACGTAGCCGTTATTGGCGGCAAAGATGATGAGAATCTGCTTTTCGTTCGGAATTGGTCTGTACTGCGGCTGTTTGAGAATCTCGACAAGCCTTTCGCCGCGAGCCAACTGCATCTGGGTCGCCTTGTCGAGGTCCGAACCGAACTGGGCAAAGGCCGCCATTTCACGGTACTGGGCCAGGTTGAGGCGAAGAGTCCCCGCAACCTGCTTCATTGCCTTCATCTGTGCTGCCCCGCCAACGCGGGAGACGGAGAGGCCGACGTTTATCGCAGGACGCACGCCGCTGTAGAAGAGGTCGCTCTCAAGGTATATCTGTCCGTCCGTAATGGAAATGACGTTGGTCGGGATATATGCGGAAACGTCGCCGGCCTGGGTCTCGATAATGGGAAGCGCAGTGAGAGAACCTGCGCCACATTCGTCGGAAAGCTTTGCGGCACGCTCCAGCAGGCGGCTGTGAAGGTAGAAGACGTCGCCGGGATAGGCTTCGCGTCCTGGAGGGCGACGGAGCAGAAGGGAAAGCTGGCGGTACGCGACAGCCTGTTTGGAAAGATCGTCATAGACAATCAGGGCATGTTTGCCGTTGTCACGGAAGAACTCACCGATGGTGACCCCTGAATAGGGAGCGATGAACTGCAATGGAGCCGGCTCCGAGGCGCTGGCGGAGACTACAATGGTATAATCCATGGCTCCGTGTTCCTGCAGTTTGCTGACGACCTGGGCGACGGTGGAACGCTTCTGGCCGATGGCGACGTAGATACATATCAGGTCGCCGCCTTTCTGATTGATGATGGTATCGATCGCAACCGCTGTCTTGCCGGTCTGGCGGTCGCCGATGATCAGCTCACGCTGTCCGCGCCCGATGGGGACCATGGCGTCAATCGCCTTGAGGCCGGTCTGCATGGGCTGGTGCACCGATTTACGCTTTACGATGCCCGGCGCCTTCACCTCGACCTTGCGAAATTCGCTGGTATCGATGGGGCCTT
>DATEVI010000375.1:0-3907 GCA_035281865.1 Geobacteraceae bacterium
CAGCGAGGCGGCGGACCTCCGCGACAGCCTTGATCTCGCCTTGAGACTCCATCCGTCGGCAAAAAAGATCTTCATCATCAATGATACCGGCATATCCGGAGTGAAAGTTCAAGATGAATTCGTGAAACTGGCCCCTCTTTATCGGGGCCGGGCTCAGTTCGAGTTCGAAAAAAACACCGACCTGGAGATAATTCGGAAAGACGTTGAGGTTCTGTCACCGGACACCCTAATCTTTTACACCTTCTTTTATGGATCTATTGCAGACAAACCGTACGAAAACAGAGACAGTATTTCCCTGATTTCACGCCATGCCCGCGTTCCCGTTTATGGTGCCTGGGATTTCAATCTGGGGCACGGAATCGTGGGAGGCAAGCTTACAAGCGGTTACGACCAGGGAGACTCGGCGGGGCGGATGGGCCTGCGCATCCTCAAGGGAGAGGGAGTCGAGGATATACCGGTAGTTCGCACAAACCGGACACGCTATATGTTCGACTACCGTCAACTGGAGCGTTTCGGCATAAAAAAATCTGACCTGCCCACAGGGAGCATTGTTATCAATGAGCCGGAATCGTTCCACAAGGTTTCTAATGAGCTGATCTGGGGGACAGTCATCGGCATTGCCGGCCTGAGCGGGCTGATACTCCTGCTGCTCTTAGTTATCCGCCAGCGGAGACGGTCGGAAGAATTGCTGCAAAAGGCACATGACGGGTTGGAAATGATAGTCGCGGAACGGACACGGGACCTGTCCGATCTGAACGAAACGCTCTGCGCGGACATCATGGAGAGGCGGAAGACCGAGGAAGCGCTCAGGAATTCCCAGTCGCTACTCAACAGCATAATCGAGTCGAACCCGGACCTCCTTGCGGTCATCGACAGGGATCTTCGGATCGTACACTCCAACTGGCATGGGAAATATAATGGTGTACCCCCGGAATTGCGGGAGAAAAAACCGCATTGCTACGAGGCGTTCTATCCAGGCCAGGATGGGCCGTGCGAAAACTGCCACGTGATCGAAGCCTTCAGAACCGGGAAACCGGTTTTCGTGGAAAAGCATGATCCGCACATGGGGCATGTGGAAATTCGCGCTTTCCCCATATGTGACGATTCCGGTTCGGTGTTCATGGTGGCCGAGCACATCCACGATATCTCCGAGCGAAAGAGGATGGAGAAGGAGATGATTAAGGCCCAGAAACTCGAATCACTGGGAGTGCTCGCCGGCGGCATCGCCCACGACTTTAACAATCTCCTGACCGGAATCCTGGGTAACATTTCCCTGGCAAAGATGTATGTCGATCCTGCTGCCAAGGTATGTAAAAGACTGGAGGAGGCTGAAAAGGCATCGGAACGGGCCAGGGATTTGACCCGGCAGTTGCTTACCTTTTCAAAGGGAGGCACTCCCGTCAAGAATACGGCTTCAATGGCACAGATCCTCACGGACTGCGCAAACTTCGCGCTGCGGGGGGCCAACGTGAAATGCGATTTTGACCTGTCCGGCGATTTGTGGGCCGTAGAGGTTGATGAAGGGCAGATGAGCCAGGTAGTAAACAATCTCATTATCAATGCAGGCCATGCAATGCCGGATGGCGGCATAATAACCGTCCGCGCCGAAAATGTCATGATCGGATGTGATACCACTCTTCCCTTGCAAAAAGGAAGATACATATGGATATCGATTCAGGATAAAGGAATCGGGATACCGGAAGAACACCTGCCGAAAATTTTCGACCCGTATTTCACCACCAAGGAGAAGGGAAGCGGGCTGGGTCTGGCAACCGTCTATTCCATTATCCAAAATCATGATGGGTATATCGGCGTCGAATCGACGGTCGGAGATGGAACGGTCTTTCATCTGTATCTCCCAGCAAATGGGACGGGAGTCTTAACGGAAAGCGTCGTTGAAGATGAGCGGAAACCGCGATCAGGCTCAGGCAGGATCCTGGTCATGGATGACGACGAGGCCATCAGGGAACTGGCATGTGAAATCCTGGACAATCTGGGATATCAGGCTGAGGTGTGCAGTGACGGCATGGACGCGATAAGGCTTTACCGGGAAGCGTTGGAGTCGGGGAATCCCTATACAGCCGTTATAATGGATTTGACCGTGCCGGGCGGTGTGGGGGGCAAGGAAACGATGATGAAACTGCTGGACATCGATTCGGCGGTCAAGGGTATCGTCTCCAGCGGATATTCCAACGACCCCATTCTCGCACATTACAGGGAATATGGTTTCAGCGGGGTCGTTACCAAGCCGTATAAGGTGAACGAGTTATATGATGCGCTGCAGTTGTTGGTGTAGGAAGACGATATTCTCCCCGCAACTCTGAAACAAAACCGGGGTGTGTAAAGAAAATTGTGTAAATGATTTTTCGGAGTTCAGAAGTTCGGCTATTTTTCTATAACGTTCCGGTCCAGCGGCGGCGGTACGCCGTCCGCTGGAACCGGTTGTTAGCTGACCGATTTTCTGCCGGCCTGTTAGAAGCCCTCTAAGACGTTTATGCTACGATCAGGTGAGGTCGAAACGGTCAAGGTTCATCACTTTTTCCCACACCTCTACAAAATCTTGCAGGAACTTCTCCTGGGAGTCCTCACATCCGTAGACTTCCGCCAAGGCCCGGAGTTGGGAGTTCGAACCGAAGATGAGGTCGACACGGGTGCCGGTCCACTTGAGTTTGCCCGTTGCGCGATCACGGCCCTCGAACACGTCGTCGGTTTCCGAGGCCGCCTTCCACGTGGTGCTCATGTCGAGCAGATTCACGAAGAAGTCATTGGTGAGCATCTCTGGCCGCTCGGTGAAGACGCCGTGTCGGGACAGTCCGAAGTTGGCATTCAAGACGCGCATACCGCCAAAGAGAACCGTCATCTCAGGGGCGGTCAGCGTCAGCAATTGCGCCCGATCAACCAGCAGCTCCTCTGCCGATACGGTGTATTTGGTTTTGAGGTAGTTACGGAACCCGTCTGCAGCCGGTTCAAGTACGGCGAACGCCTCCACGTCGGTTTGCTCCTGAGACGCATCCGTGCGTCCCGGCGTGAAGGGAACGGTCACATTGTGGCCGGCATTCTTCGCAGCCTGCTCGACGCCTGCGCATCCGCCCAGAACAATCAAGTCGGCGAGCGAAACCATCTTCCCGCCCGACTGCGCGCTGTTGAACTGCTTTTGGATTCCCTCAAGGGCCTGCAGCACGGTTTTCAGTTGGGCAGGCTGGTTAACTTCCCAATCCTTCTGCGGCGCGAGACGGATGCGCGCGCCGTTCGCCCCGCCACGCTTGTCGGAGCCGCGGAACGTGGACGCCGACGCCCAAGCCGTCGAGACCAGTTGGGAGACAGACAGTCCCGAAGCGAGGAGCTTGCCCTTGAGGGCGGCGATCTCCTGTTTGCCAATCAATTCATGAGTGACCGGGGGGACGGGGTCTTGCCACAGGAGCTCTTCTGCAGGCACTTCCGCGCCGAGATAGCGCGAGCGGGGGCCCATGTCGCGATGGGTCAGCTTGAACCACGCCCGGGCGAAGGCATCCGCGAATTTCTCGGGGTTCTGCTGGTAGCGCCGCGCGATCGGCTCGTAGATCGGGTCGTTGCGAAGGGAGAGGTCCGCCGTAGTCATCATCGGCCGGTGCTTCTTCGACGGGTCGTGCGCGTCAACCACCATGTCCTCTTCGGCCACGTCCTTGGCCAGCCACTGATGCGCGCCGGCCGGGCTCTTAACCAGCTCCCACTCGTATTTGAACAGCACGTTCAGAAAGCCCATGTCCCACTGGGTCGGGTTCGGCTTCCAGGCGCCCTCGATGCCGCTGCCGATCGTATCGCCGCCTTTGCCGCTGCCGAAGCTGCTCTTCCAGCCGAGGCCCTGTTCCTCGATGGGGGCGGCTTCCGGTTCCGGCCCCACATGCGACGCAGGGCCGGCGCCGTGACA
>DATEVI010000376.1:0-6211 GCA_035281865.1 Geobacteraceae bacterium
CTACTCTGGCTCTTTCCAGACTGACATTGAAGATCACTTTGTTATAGTTGAGCATATACTTCCCGGGAGAAGATATGGTTTTCCAATCCACATTATCCCGCAACAGTCTGCGAAGTTCCTGGTTTTCTGCCGCAACAGACAAATCGATCACTTCCCCGGCTCCATACGTTGCCGTGACAGTCGCAGTACATCCTTCAAGTTTTAGCCGTTCTTCAAAAGCCAGCTTCCCTTCCAGCATCTTTTTCAAGGCCATCTCGGTGAATTCGAAATAGCGCCGGGCTCTCATCACCATAGTCTGTATACGAGATGCGTTTGCAAATGCTTGGCTGATGTCCGAAACCTGCCCGGAATTGACGGGCTGGTCCGTGTTGTTCATTGAAGGTTCTCCTTCTACCTGTCTTTGCTCGCAGGCGGCATGGATCGGCCCCGAATTGCTGTATTTTGCCAGGGGCATCTCCTGTCGGGTTATTGCCTGCTCGTGTGCTATCGTAGGCGTACCTGTGAGAGGTGCGCTTGTCAGGTCAATGAACATCGCAGGTAACAACTTAACGGCCGGTTTGTTTGAGGGAATATTGAAGGGAATAAAGAACCACAGGAACAGAAAACCCGTAGTATGAAGCATTGCAGATGCTATGATCGGAGTCTTCGTCACGACGGATCCTCGAAAGAAAGCGGCGAGGGAATTGCCCTCGCCGCCCGTTTGTCGATCAGTCTGCATTCGGCTGCAACATGAGCTTGATGATGGCGCTTTTTTCAGCATCGGATACTGAAGTCCCGCCGTTCTTTGTGGCTGCAATTTTGCCTTTTATCGTCCCAAGCAGGGTAATGAAATCTGCTTGGGCCTGCATCCTCTCAGCCTGCGAAGGCTGACGCGGGGTACCGTTCGGGTTACTCCATATGGAATTTCTTGTCATATCTGCAATTTGCACGTCCTGCTGAATTCCGAGATAAGCATTAAAGGCCGCGGAAGGAGTTGTAAAAGTCTGACGCTGAGACGTCCAGGTACCGCCGTTGGATGTGCAGCTTTGCTGATCCCAGTATTGTGCATTGGAACACACCCCCATCCATTGTTGCATCATGGCCGGAATCGGAGTTGTGTCACGAGTATAGCTGATGCTTCCGCCACTTTGGATAAGATTTACCAGCCAGTTGACCATTACTACCTGCGGCACCGGCCAGTTCGTCGGGGTTTGGTTTCCGTTGTAGTTTTTTCCGAAGTCCGGGGGAAGCGACATACCGGGGAAAGCAGCAATAACGGAAGTTTTCAAAGCGGTAATATCGGCATCGCTGACAGCAATATCCGTCTGAAACGCTGACCAGGCATTTTGGTATAGAGCATCGATTGCATTTCTGACAGAAAGGGCGGTGGCTCCGTTATGTGCAGCCAAATAGGTGGCAGGGTCTCTGAAATAATCTCCGTATTGCGTGTCGATCGCCGCGGTAGCAGTTGACATTGCCGTCGCGGCTGCAATAAACGTATCAACCTGAGCGCCGGTCGCCTTGAGGGTATTCAAGGCGTTGGTGTATTCCGTGACCATTTTCACCATTCCTATTTTCCGATGGAAGGCCGACATTGACTGGTCTATGGATGACATGGCATTCGGAGAGATGGCATCCGGACCGTTCAGAAGGCCGGAACTGTCGGCGCCATTGCCTGCTGCTTCATGGGCATTGGTTATGTACCCCAATTCGATATTGGCACAGGCAGCGGCATCCATAAAAATGTCGGCCATGAGCCCTCCCGCTTTCTGCGTTTCGCTCTTTTCGGTGGAGGCGTCACCGCTTTCTACCGCGGTGAAAAAACCCCTGGCAAAGTCTCTCAGTGTTTTCTTGGTGGAGTCTGGATTATAGATCAGGCATTTCTTCAAAGCATCAAGTTTAGCTTGAGAGACGTTGGCAAGCATATATCCCTCAAAACCGCCGTTTCCGCTGATCGCCGCCTTCCCAAGGGCTCCGAGCTTTAACACATCGGCATCTGAAAGATTTGGCGAACGAAGTATTACCAGAAGGTAAGCCGCAAGTATAGGGTCGTCCGTTCCGGCAAGCTGCGCGGCCTTGATGTATGTTGCCGCCTGAGTCGTAGCAAGGTCGTTAATACCTATTTGATTGCTGTCGCCTGCAGGTGGTGCAGGGACAATGCCTTGTCGAACAACTGTGCCATTTGCATCTTTGATCGTAAAGGCGATGAAGTTTGCATCAGCGCTCGTCGGCAGGGTGTTCAGTGAAAATGTCAGCTTGCCGTTTGCGTCCGTGGTCGCGGGAACCGTTTCAATAGTGGTTAGCGTTCCATCGCTGTTGAACTTACTACTGGTGATAGTGTAATTCGTATTTGCCGTCAGGGCATAAGCATTGCCCAAGAGTGCGGCAACCAGCATGGCCGCTGCCAGAAACATCGCAGTTATCTTTTTCATAATGCCTCTCTTTTGGTTGAATTCCTATTTCGCGCTTCCCTGAACAGTTCCGCCCACTGCCGTTGGCGTTCCGTCGCCATTCCCGCCATCGGCCGTTGAGCTCGAACCTCCGCCACATCCGGCGATCAGAAGAGAGGTAAGAACAACACCCATTGCCATCAACATCAGCTTTCTCACGTAAAACCCCTTTCTGCTGCGGTTATCCGCAGGCTTTTAAATCTGATTTTTGATAAAAGTTAACTTCTGCATGAATTCCTTCGGCTATTTTCGAGAAATCTTTAAAATTAAATTGTATGGAAGAGCGACGTCAAAGCTTTGCTATGGAGCCGCTACCGACTAAAACGACGCAAGAGGAATGCTTATTGCTTGACGGTGAAATAAGTCTTGTGCACCCGGAATTTCATTATGATGACATCGGCAGAAGGGGAGGGTTAACCATGAAGTATGTGAGATTTTGTTTCATCGGTGTCGCGCTGTTTTTACTTGCCGGTTGTTTCCAGGTGGAGACGGTCGTGCGGGTCAACCCCGACGGCAGCGGTACCGTCGAGGAACGGATGCTGTTCAGCAAGAAAATACTGGCCCAGTTCGAGGCGATGATGCAGGGATTTGCCGGTGAAGGCAACGCCAAACCCCAGACGATGGAACTGTTTGACCCGAACAAGCTCAAGGCACAGGCGGAGAGCATGGGGGAGGGGGTTATCTACATCTCCGGGGAAAAAGTGGTAACTGACAAATACTCGGGGTACAAGGCCACATACGCCTTCACCGACATCAACAAGCTGCGCCTCAGCCGGCAAAATGGCGGCTCCGCCGGAGAGGCAGCCGGTGGAGCAAAACCTCCGGCTGTGCCGATTCTCTTTAACTTTACCAAGGGGTCGCCGGCAACGCTCACCATCGAGATGCCAAAGGAGGCAACGGCCGCAACCGCCACGGATACACCGGCAGCCGCCCCATCAGCCGACACGGCAAAGATGAGCGAGGAAGAGGCGAAGAAGCTTACCGAACTTTTCCACGGGTTGAAGTTCCTCCTTGCCATCGAGGTGAACGGCAACATCATAGAGACCAACGCCGGCCACCGCGATGGCAACCGCCTGACCCTTGCCGACTTCGATCTGGAGAAATTCGGCAACGCCCTTCCACAGCTGGAGAAGCTGAGCGGGCTCAATGGCCGTTCGATGGAGGAGGCCAAAGTGCTGCTCAAGGATTTTCCCGGGATCAAGATGGAGATGAATGAGAAGCTGAAGGTGGTGTTCGGCAAATAGAGGCTTGCTGAGAAAATACCGTGGAAGGCCATGGCTTTCTTGTTAAACCATTTGACAAAAGTAGCAGAAAGAAAAGTCACCCATCAAAAGGCCGCATCCAGAATGATGCGGCCTTTTTTAGTCGGAAGGGTGACTGAATGAGAAAGTCTATATAAACAGGTTGTTGTCCGCGGATTCCGATGCTTCGAGGTAGGATGCGACACCGCCGAACTGGACACCGTCGATGAGTTCTTCGGCGCGTATTCCCATCAGATCCATCGACATCTGACAGGCAACGATGTTAGCGCCACCCTTGATTGCAGCGGTCATCATTTCCTCGAGCGCAGGCACGTTCTTGTTCTTCATGATTCCACGTATCATCATCCCGCCAAGGCCTCCCATGCTCATCTTTGAAAGGGAAAGCTTTCTGCTGCCGCGCGGCATCATCCATCCAAAGGCCGCCTCGATAATGTTTTTGCCCAGGCAGTTCATTTTTTCCGGTTTTCGCAGGACGTTCAGGCCCCAGAAGGTGAAGAACATGGTTACCTTGCGGCCCATGGCAAGGGCGCCGTTGGCGATGATGAAACTCGCTATGGCCTTGTCGAGATCGCCGGAGAAGACAATAAGCGTTTTGTCGTTTCCCGCTGAGGTGCGAGGTGTCGGAGCGGCACTTCCCTTTTCGATGACCGCTTTAACGATACCCTTTTCGACGCTGATGTCGCGGACGGTGTTGCCGGTCGCTCTCGCCCAGGAAGCCGCATCGCTGTAAAATCCGGGATCGCTTGCCGTGATCGAGATCGCTTCACCTGGCGCAATGTCGTCCATTTCCCGTTTGAGCCGCATAACCGGGCCGGGGCACTGTAGGCCGCAGGCATTTACTTCTATGATCTTCGAGGAATTCTCTTTGGCTACTGGCATGACGGTGTCGTTCCTTTCATCAATTACCTTTGTCGGTATGGTATCGGCGGTCGATTCCTGAGTTGCAGTGGCAATGTGCCAGGTTTCATAGCCGCCGGAGAGATTGAAATAATCGGTGATGCCGTTCGCCTCAAGAACGCGCGCCGCATTGTAAGCGATGAGGCCCACACGACAGAATATAATTACTGTCTTGTCCCGTGGTATTTCGGCTATCCGTTGGCGCAGACTGTCGAGGGGAATGTTGATTGCGCCAGGGATGGTTCCGGTTGCAAATTCCGCCGGAGTGCGCACGTCCAGGAGGAAGTGCCGCGATGTATCGGCTTCGAGAAGATAGTTCCAGGTCGTGCTTTTGACAAGCCCGTCGAGGATGTTCTGCGCCGCGAATCCGGCCATATTGACGGGGTCCTTGGCCGACGAGAAGGGGGGTGCGTAGGCGTGCTCGATCTCGGTGAGGTCATCGACCGTCATGTTTCCTTTTATGGCCGTGGCGATTACGTCGATCCGTTTGTCGATGCCGTCGTAGCCCGTTGCCTGCGCCCCCAGCACCCTGCGGGTTTCCGGCGAAAAGACCAGTTTCAGACACATCTTCATGGCGCCCGGGTAATATCCGGCGCTGTCGTTGGGGTGGATAATGACCGAGTCATAGGGTATGTTCTTGGCTTTGCAGAGTTTTTCACTGGCGCCCGTCATCCCCACGGCGAGATCGAAGACCTTGGCGATGGCGGTTCCCATGGTTCCGTTATAGGTGCGCAGCGTCTTGCCGTGCATGTTGTCGGCGGCGATGCGCCCCTGCTTGTTGGCCGGGCCTGCCAGTGGTATCGCTACCTTCTGGTTGGTAAGGGGATTGATCACCTCGATGGCGTCGCCCGCTGCATAGATGTGATCATTGCTGGTCTTGAGGTGTTCATCCACATCGATATGGCCGCGAGACCCGAGTTCAATTTCGGAATCCGCAAGGAATCGGGTGTTCGGCTTGACGCCGATGGACAGCAGGACGAGATCCGCTGCAATCGATTTGCCGCTGGTGAGACGGGCAACGATGCCGCCATCGGCGCCGTTTTCGAATGCCGAAACACCGTCTTCCAGGTAGAGCCCGACCTTTTTCATGCGCAGCTCGCGGTGGACCATCGCCGCGATCTCGAAGTCGATGACATTCATTGCCTGTTTCGCCATCTCCACGACCACCACATTGATACCGCGGGCGTGGAGGTTTTCGGCCATTTCGAGGCCGATGAACCCTGCTCCCACCACCAGGGCGGTTTTGACCTTGCCTCCATCGACCATCGAACGAATCCTGTCCGAGTCGGGGATCGTCCAGAGGGTATGGATCGCGGGGTGGTCGGAACCCGGGATCGACGGCCTAACGGGAGATCCACCGGGCGTGAGGAGGAGTTTGTCGTAATTTTCGTCGTATTCACGACCTGATTCGAGATCCTTCACCCGCAAGCTCTTATTGCCGGGAAGAACGGCAATCACCTCGTTCCCGGTACGCACTTCGATATTGAACAGATTCCTGAATGCCTCGGGGGTTTGCACGACTAGCCTGTCACGTTCGCTGATCGCGTCGCCGATATAATAGGGAAGGCCGCAATTCGCATATGAGACATAATCACCGCGTTCGAACACGATGATTTCCGCCGA
>DATEVI010000377.1:0-5136 GCA_035281865.1 Geobacteraceae bacterium
GGACCTGTTTGGTTGAGACATGCTCGGCAATGAAATCGGAATGCGGGGAGTAAGGTGTCTTACCCGGTTCCCAGAGAAAGCCGTATCCTGCCACCGTCAGAAAAAGGATCAGCGCCATAGATTTCCAGAAGTCCTTATTCATCAAACATGTGGCCATGACCCTTCCTTCCCTGACAGATTACAAATCCATCTCTACTGTGGAAACATTATAGGGTAATCGCCATGTACGATCAAGGATCGAATAAAAAACGAGTTACATTCCTGTTGACGGCTAAATATCATTCTGTTATCTTAACTTAAATGAAGCAAATTCTCAGTGCGTACGGAGAGGTCTGGCCATTCTGCACGGAATCCTGTGTGCTGTGCCGGCAGCAGGCATCAGAAACACCTCATCTATGAATGTCAGGGCTCTTCAACTGATTGACCGGTGGTTGGGTGTTCCACTCTGCTTCGTGCTCACCGTAGTGCGTGTTATCTTCGGCCGCCGGCCGCCGGTTTGCTTTCTCCCACCGCGGAGAATTCTTTTCGTAAAACTGGCCGAACAGGGATCAACGGTACTGGCATCCCTGGCCTTGCGTCGGGCAGTCGAGATCGCGGGCCGCGAGAACGTATACTTTATCACGCTTGATGACAACCGGTTCATCCTCGATCTGCTCGGCATCATCCCGGAACAGAACGTCATCACGGTTTCTTTCAAAAATTTTTCGGAAATAGTCCTCGGTGGACTTTCGGCCATCAGGCGTCTTCGCGCATTGAAACTCGACGCCGCTGTGGATATGGAATTCTTTTCGCGTGGTTCAGCAGCGCTGGCTTTTCTCAGTAGTGCGCGCAGCCGCGCTGGTTTTCACCCCTTTTTCGGAGCCGGTCCGTACCGCGGAGATCTGATGACGCACCGGCTCCTCTACAATTCACATATCCACACCAGCCAGACTTTTCTGACTCTGGTTGAAGCCGTTCTTCGCGATCCGGCGATACTGCCTGCGTTAGATCTCCCGCCGCCGACAGCGATGGATGAACCGGAGCCGTTTGTGCCGCTCCCCGGTGAAGTAACGGAGGTCAGGGAGATACTGTGCCGTGAGGCTGACGCAAACCCGTTGCTGATTTTGATCAACCCCAATGCCAGCGATCTTCTGCCACTGCGACGGTGGCCGAATGACCGGTACCTGGCATTGGCGCGCAGGCTGGTGGCGAAATACCCGGAAATTTATGTCGCGATTACGGGAGCTCCTGCAGAGGCGGAAGCTGCTGCTGAACTGGTCAGACAGGTTGCCTCGGACCGCTGTTTCTCTCTGGCCGGCAAGACAACACTGCGTCAATTGCTCGTCCTCTACACTCTGTCCGAAGTCCTCGTCACGAATGACAGCGGCCCGGCGCATTTCGCGACGCTCACGCCGGTTCGTGTTGTCACGTTGTTCGGCCCGGAAACACCGGCATTATTTGCTGCGCGTACGCCGCGGAACACCGTTCTCTGGGCGGGTATTGTGTGCAGCCCATGCGTCAATGCATACAACAATCGTCAGTCGCCATGCCTTAATAACCTATGCATGCAGGCCATCACCGTTGATCAGGTCTTCGCTGAGGTGTGTCGTGCTCTGGAGGTTGAATCATGAGATTCGGGCTCGTGCCGGGTACTGGAGCAGCGGCCGGAGGCAGGACCGGCTTTTCTTCGTGGAATCAGCCCTGGCTTTGGGGGGTTTTCCTTGTGGCAATCACAGTAACAGCATACCTTCCGGTGTGGTATGCCGGATTCATCTGGGACGATGATAAATTTCTGCTCGAGAATCCCCTGATCCGTATGCCGGATGGTTTGTACCGGTTCTGGTTCACCGCTTCATCTCCTGATTACTTCCCGGCCACCTCCTCAACGTTGTGGTTCGAATGGCGGCTGTGGGGAAAGAACCCTCTCGGCTACCATCTGGTCAATCTGTTTTTACACGCTCTCAGTTCGCTCCTATGGTGGCGGGTGTTGGTGAGGCTTAAAATTCCGGGGGCCTGGCTCGCGGCAGCACTTTTTGCCGTGCATCCGGTTAACGTCGAATCGGTAGCCTGGATCACGGAACGGAAGAATACGCTGGCGATGTTCTTTTTCGTATTGACACTCCTCTGGTATCTGAGATTTAAGGATACGGGCCGAAGACTGTGGTACTGCGTTGCCGCGGGTGCTTTCGTCCTTGCCCTGTTGAGCAAGACGGCGGTGGCTCCTCTTCCGTTTGTGCTTCTGGGCCTTGCCTGGTGGCGGCAGGGGAAGGTGGAACGACGGGACCTGTTGCACAGCATTCCTTTTTTCGGAGTGGCAACAGTCATGGCTCTGATCACTGTCTGGTTTCAATATCATCTATCCATCGGCTCTGAAATTGTGCGGGACGACAGTTTCTTTTCCCGGCTCGCCGGGGCCGGATGGGCAGTCTGGTTCTATCTCTACAAGGCGGTGATCCCGCTGAATCTGCTCTTCGTTTATCCGAGGTGGAAGATTGACGCAGCAAATCTGCTGTCGTATGTACCGGTATTTTTGGCAACGATGGTTTTTTTGGTCTGCTTCCATTACCGGAGGCGGTGGGGAAAAGCATGGCTGTCAGGCCTCGGTTATTTTGTGGTGATGCTCCTGCCGGTACTCGGGTTCCTGAACATCTATTTCATGCGTTATTCTATGGTAGCAGACCACTGGCAGTATTTTTCGATTATCGGACCCATCGCGCTGATAGCTGCCGGGATTACCATTGGATTGCGATCTTTTGGGGAAAGAAAACCGTTGTTGGCGCCGGTGATATGCGGGATTCTGCTGATAATGCTCGGGGGATTGACGTGGCGTCAGTGCGGAATGTACACCGACGTAGAAACGCTGTGGCGGACGACCCTTGCCGGGAATCCCGACAGCCCTATGGTCTACAACAATCTCGGCGGCATTCTCCTTGAAAAGGGGCAAACGCACGAGGCAATTACTCACTTCCAAAAGGCCCTCGAAATCGAACCCGAACACGTGAATGCCCATAACAACCTTGCATTTACTCTTCACCAAAAGGGGATGTTAGATGAGGCGATTGCACACTTTCAGAGGTCTCTCGAACTCCAGCCCGACGATGCCGGTGCCTGTAACAACCTTGCCAATATACTTATCCAGAGGGGACGGGTGAGTGAGGCTATTGCGCTGGCCCAGCAGGCGGACCGGCTCTCCGGTGGGATGAACCCGGTCATCATCGGGACACTGGCCGCCGCCTATGCAGCAGCCGGGCGGTTTTCCGAAGCGGTGACGGCTGCCCGTCAAGCCCTGCAATTAGCCTCCGCCCAATCCAACATTGCACTGGCGAACTCCCTTCGGGCGCAAATCGGATTATACGAGACAGGTTTAACCTCCAGCGGTCCCGGCCGATACGAATGAACCCTATTTTTTCAATTTAGCCAGGCGCTGTTGTGCTTGCTCAAAGGCCTGAAGCGCCTTATCACGATTTCCCAGCTTCAGATGAATCATTCCCATGTTGTTGAATACCTCATAAGAATCAGAACCTTTCTCTATCAATACGCGATACTCCTCCAGAGCCCGTTCCAGCTTTCCCATACGTTGATAGGTGTTCCCCAGGAAATACCTGATGTCCGGATGCCCCGGCGCAATTTCAAGCGCCTTCTCAAAAGAATGACTCGCCTCCTCCAGTTTCCCTTGCCTGAGATAAGCTATCGCTAACCCATAATGGCCGTCAACACTCTCTGCTCTTGCCTTCACGGCTTTCTGAAACTCCCGGGAAGCTAAGTCAAAAACACCCTCCTTTAAATAGTAGCCGCCCATCTGAAAATGTTTCGTATAATATTCAGGATCTAACCTCTCAAAATATTCTTTGAAATATGTCCCGCTAACGCTTACTATAAACAGGAGTATTACAAGGATCCATATATATCTCCATATACTTTTTTCGCGACGGCTTGTCATTTCACTCCTGCGCACTCCTGCTATGGCACCTTTTCCAAACGCCACTGTGCCTCTTTGGATATCTTCTCCGCGAGTTCTGACTGCCCTGACTTACCATAGACCATTTCAAGGTCATTATAGACAGTTACCAGGTCATCACGGTCACGACTCTGTGAATTATCAAGAAGGGCCTCCTTAACCTTTTCCAGCTCCAGGGCGGCCAGATTCCATCTCTCCTGCGCAATATAAACTTGTGCAAGATTGTAGCGGGCGGCATAATATGCCGGCCCTCCCACAGCCTGCGCCTTTTTGTAGGCCCCGATCGCCTGATCATACATCCCGGCTTTCCTGTAAGCTGACCCCAGGGACGAGTAAGTTATGGGAATTTCCGGCGCTTTCTTCGCGGCATCACTCCATAATGTTATATCATCTCTCCATACCATGTTTCGCTGAACAACTTCTGCAGAGTAGAAAATCGTAATGAGGACAAGTCCCGCGAGAACCAACTTTTTTATTCTGGTGTTCCATAGTTCTCCCATTATCACTCCTGCCGGGATTACAAAGCTTACCACAGCCAGATATCCCCTGTTTTCCTGAAATATGGCATTTAGCGGTACGATAGTTGTTGGTGATAATACTATAAGAAACCACAGCATGAAGAAGGAGACCAACCTGCACGGACGGGATAAAATACGGTAAAGAAGGATGGCAATAGCCACATAAATTATCAGCATAAGGGTTGAGTGGATTACAGAAAAAGACCAGAAGGTCTTATATACCTCTACATAGTGAACCGGTGTCAGATGGAGGGGCATCAGGAACATCTTCCAGTGCAGGATAAGGACGGGCAACGCGGTGAAAATCTGTGTCCATATGCTGCGATTGAACGGAGGGAGCACGCCGCCAAAAGAAGAAACCCATAAGACGATATAGGGAATCACTACTATAAAGACAAATGGGAGATAGTGGATGTACGTGCGCCAGTTAAGTAAAGTGCGCCTGCGTTCCCCGAAGTAAAGGTCATACAGCCATAATACGAACGGCAGGGTAATCACCACCTCCTTGCTCAGCATACAGGCCATAAATGCAAGGAGGGAAGTAAGATAGAAGATAGAAGTAAGAGGTTTCCCCTCCCTGAATATCACCCAGCAGTAAAAGCCCAGCAGATAGAAAAACCCGCTCATCAGGCTGGACCTGGCCGTCGTATAGTTTACCGCCTCGGAGTTGAAGGGGTGGAC
>DATEVI010000378.1:0-3739 GCA_035281865.1 Geobacteraceae bacterium
CCTCCCCCAGGTGGCTGATGTCGTAATTCTGGCAGAAGACGCACTTCAGATTGCAGAAAGACAGGAAAATGGTGCCGCTGCCGTGCAGTCCGACCAGGGGACGCTCCTCGCCGAAGTGGGGACCGTAACTGGACACCATGGGGAGCGCCCCGACCCGGCAGACACCCTTTTCTCCCTCAAGACGATTCACATGGCAGTGCCACGGGCAGAGGGTGCAGTCGGCGAGTATCTCCCGAGCCGCCTCGACCCGCCTCGCGAGTTCGCCGCTTTTGTGCAAACTGATATAGCCCGGCTCGAATCCGGCCATCTTGGCTCACCTTTCATGCAAAGACTTCACATGCAATTATAGACAACATCCTCCCCCGGGCAAGCCGAAGGCTAACCGGTTTTCCCTCCTAAACTCAATACCGTTCACGTAAGAGGTTGTCATCCCCGAATGCCTTTATCGGGGATCCAGGTTTTTCAGGCAGTTATAATCTGGATTCCCGCTCAGAAGCACTGCGGGAATGACAGTTTTTGTAACGGTTTATACTTAAATGAACGGTATTGCTCCTAAACTCAGGAAAATTTCCGACGGGTGTTTGGTTGGGGCTTTTCCGGGACAAGCAGTACGGCTTTCATGCAGAAAGAAAGTTCGAGGGAAAACCCTCGAATTCAATGGATCACCTGAAAGTGTGACAAACGATGACTGATTACTGTTTGTCCCGGAAAAGTCCCAACCAAACTCCCGTCAGATGCATTCCGTTTCGAATCCGGGCTAGCTTTCCTTCCTTTCGCCGCCACACATCTCCGTGATTCGCTGGGACAGCTTAGTGAGCCTCCTGCCCGACTTGCGGTTCTTCACCGCCATGGCCAAAGCTTTAGTCTGGCCGATGATCGTGACCAGCTTCTTTCCCCTGGTCACCGCGGTATAGAGAAGGTTTCTTTCCAGCAGGGTGTAGTGCTGCATGGCCAGGGGAATCACCACGGCGGGGTATTCCGATCCCTGGCTCTTGTGGATGGACGTGGCATAGGCAAGGGAGACCTCATCCAGCTCTGCGTAGTCGTACTCGACGATCCTGCCGTCAAAGTCGACCCGGACCACGCCCTCCTCCGGATCGATCACGGCAATGCGGCCGATGTCACCGTTGAAAACCTCTTTGTCATAGTTGTTCACCGTCTGTAAGACCTTGTCGCCGGGGGCGAAGGTGGTGCCGAAACGGGTAATCCTCGGTTCACTCTTCTCATTCAGGCGCTGTTGCAGCTCCACATTCAGCGACCTCGAACCCAGCCCGCCCCGGTTCATGGGCGTGAGGACCTGAATGTCCCTCACGGGATCGAGATTGAAGCGCCTGGGGATGCGTTCGGTCACCACCTGCATCAATTTGTAGTGGATTTCCTCGGGTGTCTCGGCGGGGATGAAGTAGAAGTCGGAAAGCTCGGCCCCCTCGGCCTTGAGCGGCATCTCTCCCCGGTTTATCCTGTGGGCGTTGACGATGATCCGGGAGGTGGCGGCCTGGCGAAAGATCTCGGTGAGCCTGACGGTGGGAACGGCTCCCGACTCGATGATGTCCGCTAGGGCGGCCCCCGGCCCCACGGAGGGAAGCTGGTCGACGTCACCGATGATCATCAGCGCCGCACTGTCGGGAATTGCCGCCAGGAGCCTGTTCAAAAGCACAATGTCCACCATGGAAAACTCGTCCACCACGACCAGATCGGTCTCCAGGGGGTTATCTTTGCCCCTTTTGAATCCGAAGGACTTGGGGTCGAACTCCAGGAGGCGGTGGATGGTCTTGGCCTCCAGTCCGGTGGACTCGGAAAGCCTTTTCGCCGCCCTGCCGGTGGGGGCGCAGAGCAAAACCCGCGAACGTCCGGCCCTGATGATGTTGAGGATGCCGTTGACCAGCGTGGTCTTGCCCACCCCCGGCCCGCCGGTGATGACCGTGACCTTGCTTGCGAGAGCAAGCCTGACTGCCTGACGTTGGGAATCGGACAGGGTCAGGCCGGTCTTCCCCTCAACCAAGGGGATCGCCTTTTCCACGTCCACCGAGCCCCACGGAGGTGCCCCTCCCAAGAGACGTACCAGGCCCGCCGCGGCACCGGTCTCGGCACGGTGGAGGGGAGTCAGGAAGAGGCACGGCTTACCGTCGATTTCATCCGAAACCAGGTTTTGGTTCGCGATCTCCTCCCTGATGGCGGATTCGATGACCGGCTCCGGAATCTCAAGGAGCTTCTCGGCGGTTTCCACCAGTCCGTCCCAAGGCGAGGCGCAATGACCGTCGCTGGAAATCTCCTGCAGTACGTGGCGAACCCCCGCCTGGGCGCGAATCATTGAGTCGGGCGCGATGCCCAGCTTTGCGGCAAGGGTATCCGCGGTCTTGAAACCGACGCCGTGTATATCCAAGGCGAGCCGGTACGGATTCTCGGTGACCTTCGCGATGGCTTCATCGCCATAAGTCTTGTAGATTCGCACCGCCCGCGCCGTGCCGATTCCGTGTGACTGGAGAAAAACCATGATCTCGCGGATCGATTTCTGCTCCGCCCAGGCGCTCGTGACCATCTCCATCCGTTTCCGGCCGATGCCGGGTAGATCCATGAGTCGCTCAGGTTCGTTGTCAATGACAGAAAAGACCTTTTCCCTGAATGCCTTGACCAATACCTTGGCGAAGTGCGGGCCAATCCCCTTCACCATGCCGGAACCCAGATACTTCTCGATCCCCTCCATGGTGCTCGGGGGAACAACCTTGAGTTGGCTTGCCCTGAATTGCAGGCCGTGGGTCCTGTCATTCTGCCAGCTGCCCGTGCAGTCTATGTATTCGCCCGGAGCAACGGAAGCGGCGGAACCGACGACGGTAACCAGGTCCCTATGCCCCGTGGCCTTTACCTTCAGGACACAAAATCCCGTCTCCTCGCTGTGGAAGGTAACCCTCTCCACGGAGCCGATCAGGTGCTCTTCGGGGCCGTGCGTATCGGCATCTCTCATGACAGTTTATCCATAGGGGTGCGAAATCGGCGTCCCCTCCCTCGCCTTAGCGATAATATCGCTGAATTTTATCAGCATTCAGCGCAAAAGGGAATTATACCGACAGGGTCCAAACCCTGAAGATTGGCTGATTCAGCTTAAAATCGGCTAGGTTATTGGTATCAAAGCGAATGGTCTACCGCAAAGCTCACAGACGAAAATTTCCGCATCGCCGCTGGCGAAATCAATTTGTGCCGTGCCTGCTTCTTCCAGTTCGAAGGATATCATGCCGGCATCCGTGACTGGTCCTTTACAGGAAGGGCAACTGACGGGAAATCGGCCAGCAAGCACCAAGTCGCGGAAGTCTTCAACCGAGTAATACCCGATGAAGTCCAGATAGGCAAACAGTTCTTCAGCAGGTTCGATCTGACCAACGATTGGGAATTCAAAGGTCCGCTTGTCGATGTTGTAGAGGCAGAACATTCCTTTTTCTAATTGATGTTTCAGGATATCAGGGACACAAGTCAGCTTGAAACAGGGATACGGTTGATTCATTAAGACATCCGCTAAAGAAGTCATTTTCCTTCCTCCAAATCTACTGCTCCGATTCATTCCACGATTCCAGAATCTGAGTAGACCATCCGGATTCGTCACTACAGTTACCGTACCGGGCAATCCTGCGTGCAGTAGTTCGTTCGTTATGTCCTCTTTCAGATTATAGTAACGAAAAAAGGTATTATGCACCCGGCAAATATTTTTTCCACGAATTGACATGAAACTTGTAGTACATCCGCTAAA
>DATEVI010000379.1:0-2219 GCA_035281865.1 Geobacteraceae bacterium
TCGATACGCCAAGGGTGAAATCAACCGGGAGGAGTACGAGCGAATGAAACAGGAGTTTCGGGAGAAAAAGTGACGGGCAAACAGCAAACTGATACCTGGCGCCTCCGCACAGCAACTCCGAGAGATCGGGAAGTCGCATTGAGGCTGCTTCGAGAGGCGGACCTGCCCATTGCAGGCGTTGAAGACAATTTTCCCGCAGGATACATCGTTGGGGAAACCGGCGATCAAGTGATTGCCGTAGCCGGAATGGAGAAGTATGGCTCCTTCGGGCTGCTTCGTTCGCTGGCCGTTTCCCCGGACTGGCGCCGGCTGGGGATCGGAAAGGCACTCACGGAACGCCTCCTCGCGTTTGCGTGGACTATAAGCCTGGAGGCGGTTTATGTTCTGACGACTGCCGCACAGGCATATTTCGCAGGGAAAGGTTTTCGGCGCATCGACCGGGAGGACGTTCCGGCGGAGATCCGGGAGTCGGTCGAGTTTACCGGGGCCTGTCCTGCAAACGCCATTTGTATGGTTAAGGAAATTCTCTGACTTGATCGGAAAGACCGGAAACCATTTCTACGACGCGTATCCTTTCTCGATCGTTCCCC
Source organism: Geobacteraceae bacterium (assembly GCA_035281865.1). Lineage (GTDB taxonomy): Bacteria > Desulfobacterota > Desulfuromonadia > Geobacterales > Geobacteraceae > CAIWTU01. The sequence goes on from DATEVI010000379.1 coordinate 591, forward strand.
GTCTACGCTAATGAAGACGGAAATTCCACAGATAGGGGGGACCGATGAGCCAAACGGGCAGTTGCGGACCAACCGGCAAAACTGAGGCGAACGACGGATACGAAGTGGTGCGCATCGAGAAGACAAAGAACAGCTGCCGTCTGTGCGAGGACTACGCGGAAAGACAAAAGTCGAAACCGGTGGCGGTGATGAGTTGCGAGGGGGCGTGTCTGCGGGGCGAAGTGGCCCGTCGGGCAGCCAACATCCTTTGCCACTCTCTTGCTCCGGAGAAAACGGTCAGGATTTGCCTGGGGAGCGCGTTAACCAAGGACACAGGGCAGCGGGCCCTGGCGCGCAACGCCGCACGACTGATCGCCCTGGAGGGGTGCATCATCAACTGCTCGTCACGCATGATGAACGGCGCAATTGATGGTCTCACTCCGGAAGTCATCGTTGCAGACCGACTCTACGACTTCGATCGGAAGATGTTCGGAATTGAGGAGATGCCGCCCGAGCAGATCCAGGCGCACGCGCATGCCGTTGCGCAGAAGATCGCCGATTCTCTATAAGCCTTGCCATTCACATATTATTATTTGTCGGAGAGAATACCATGGCTACGTGCACGGAGCGGCTAAAGAGGCGCTCCAAAAATGAGTTCCCGGTTTCCGGGCAGATATCATATTCCCATTACCGAGATAATAATCCGGCCTACAGTAGAGGTATGGACCGTTTCACGGAAGACTTCAAGGCCATCCATGCTTCTTATCGTCCGCGAATCTATCGGTACCTGGCGCGACTCGTCGGACAAAACGAGGCGGAGGACCTGACGCAGGAAGTGTTCGTGAGGGTCAGCCGAGCCCTTCCGGACTTCAGGGGAGACGCGAAGATCTCCACGTGGATCTATCGCATAGCAACGAACGTCGCCACGGACAGATTGCGGAGCAGGTCGTTCAAGGAGACCCAGCGCGACAAAGCAATCCCTCCTGGCGAAGGATCCATCCAAGATGTCGACGCGTTGCCGGAGGAAAAGAACTCCTCCCTTGAAAGACAACTGATGCGGGAGGAAATGAGCTCGTGCGTCCACGATTACCTCAACACCCTGCCCGAGAATTACCGCGCTATTGTGACATTGAGTGAAATCGAAGGGTTGTCCAACCAGGAAATCGCTGAAGTTCTGGGATTGACTCTGGATGCCGTCAAGATCCGGTTGCATCGGGGACGCGCGAAGCTGAAAGAGAAACTCGAGACCGGATGCCGTTTCGAACGTGATGAAGAAGACATCCTGGTTTGCGATCCGAAAGCCGATCCCGATTGTTCCAGCTAAGAAATCCTATATGATCAAGACGCGGGCGCATCCATATTCTCCTCGTTCCGGCCTAGGGGTTTCCGGAGATGTGGCGTGAACGGATCGGATCCCTCGTGCCCAACCGCTGGAAATTCCAATGGCGGTATTGGCGCCGACAGACTCCTTGGGACACCCAAGTTACCCCGTCCGAGGTGATGGATTTCATCGCCCGGACCCCACCCGGAAAAGCGTTGGATCTTGGATGCGGCACGGGTACCAATTCCATCACCCTTGCCCGGCACGGATGGCGGGTCACGGGCGTCGATTTCATACCCCAAGCGATTCTCACCGCTCGCGCCAAGGCG
>DATEVI010000380.1:0-10520 GCA_035281865.1 Geobacteraceae bacterium
ATCCATTCCGTCCATGCCGTGCACTACGAATCCCCGTCTGCAGCCGAGGTTTTTCAGCACATGGGCAAGTTTTTCGGTGAGGTCCTCGCGGTATACCCCGAGCACCTGGCAGTCGGCTCCGGCAGGGTTGGTCAGAGGTCCAAGGATATTGAATATGGTGCGGATACCGATCTCTCTACGCGGTCCCGCAGCGAACTTCATGGCTCCGTGCAGGGCAGGGGCGAAGAGAAAGCCGATGCCGATCCCGGCAATACACTTCTCGACAATTTCGGGGGTGATATCCAGGTTCACTCCCAGGGCTTCCAGGACATCCGCGCTCCCACAGCAGGAAGACGCGGAGCGGTTACCATGTTTGGCGACCTTGACGCCGCAGGCGGACACCACGAAGGCGACTGTGGTGGATACGTTGAAGGTGTTTGTCCCGCTGCCGCCTGTTCCGCAGGTGTCGAGAATGGACTCGAGATCCAAGTTGATATCGTCGCGGTCGATGTCCAGAACATGGTTGCCGACCCTGATCCTCGTGGCCCGGTCACGCATGACCCGTGCGGCCCCGGTGATTTCCTCCACGGTTTCGCCTTTCATCCGCAGGGCCGTAACAAAGGCAGCCACCTGGGCAGGCGTAGCCTCGCCGGACATGATCTGGTTCATGACCTCGATCATTTCGGCTTCGGTCAGGTTTTCACGCTCGACGACTTTGGCGATGGCTTTTTTGATCATGTCGTCATCTCCAGAAAATTGCGCAGGATATCCATCCCGCACTCGGTCAATATCGACTCCGGATGGAATTGCACACCCCAGATTGGCAGGTCCCTGTGCCGAAGGCCCATGATTTCACCCTCTTCTACCCAGGCGGTGATTTCCAGGCACTCCGGAAAGGTGGCACGCTCGACTATCAATGAATGGTAACGAGTGGCCTGAAAGGGGCTGGGGAGCCCCTTGAAAAGACCTTTTCCATCATGGTGAATGGGTGATGTCTTGCCGTGCATCAGATAGTCGCTGCGCACGATGTTGCCGCCGAAAGCGGCGCCGATAGCCTGATGGCCGAGACATACGCCAAGGATAGGGACTTTTCCCGCAAAACGCTCAATTGTCGGTACGGAAACCCCGGCCTCGCAAGGGGAGCACGGTCCGGGTGAAATAACGATCCTCTCCGGGGCAAGATTTTCGATCTCCTCCAGAGTTATCCGGTCATTGCGGTAGACAACAACCTGCTCTCCCAGCTGGCCGAAGTACTGAACGAGGTTGTAGGTAAAAGAATCATAATTGTCGATCATCAAAAGCATATCTGCCTCATAATGCATATCGTAGGGGCACGGTTTGCTGCGCCCTTGGAACTCCGCAAACAGGGCGCGGCAAGCAGCGCCCCTACGTAAAAGCCGACCTAATCCAGTCCCATTTCCGCCGTCTCTACCGCCTTCATCACAGCCATGGCCTTGTTCACCGTCTCCTGGTATTCGGTGGCGGGGTCCGAGTCGGCTACGATACCGGCGCCGGCCTGGAGGTATATCTTCCCGTCTTTTATTACCAGAGTACGTATGGCGATGGCCATATCCATGTTGCCGGAAAAGGAAAAATAGCCTGCTGCGCCGCCGTATATCTCGCGCCGGACCGGTTCCACCTCGTCGATTATCTCCATTGCCCTCACCTTTGGCGCTCCGGAAAGCGTACCCGCCGGGAACGTAGCCCTGAGCACGTCAAAGGCATCTTTCTCCCCTTCGATCTCGCCATGGACGTTGGAGACGATATGCATCACGTGGGAATAGCGTTCCACCACCATGAGTTCGGAAACCTTTACCGTTCCCGTCCTGCAAACCCTCCCCAGGTCGTTGCGCCCCAGGTCTACCAGCATGACGTGTTCCGCCCGCTCCTTGGGGTCATCGAGCAGTTCGCTCTCCAGCGCCAGATCCTCCGCCTGGGAACCGCCGCGGGGTCGTGTGCCCGCGATGGGCCTGAGTTCGGCCTTGCCCCCTTCCTTGCGGACCATGACCTCCGGCGAGGCCCCAACCACCAGGGTGTCGTCGAACCTGAGAAAAAACATGTAAGGGGAAGGGTTGAGAGTACGCAGTACGCGATAGATTTCGAACGGATCGACGGTAAGCTCGGCGGAAAAACGTTGCGACAGCACCACCTGGATAATGTCGCCTGCCTTTACGTATTCCTTGGCCTTTACGACCGACTCCTCGAATGACTGCCGGGTAACGTTGGAGACAAAATCGGCCTTGCCGGTCGGAAGGGAGGGGCTGACAATCCCGAGAGGGGTCTTCAGCTTCTTTATGATGGCGTCGATCTTGGCGGTTGCTTCATTGTAAGCCGATTCGGGCGTTCTGCCGTCTTCCAGGTGCGCATTGGAAACAACTCTGATTTTCTGCTGGACATTATCAAAGATTACGATGGTGTCGGTTATGACCAGGTAACAGTCGTACGCGTCGATGACAGCGGGTTTGGTTATCTGAACGCGTTCGAAGTAACGCACCATGTCATAGCCTAGGTATCCCACGGCGCCGCCGAAAAACCTGGGCAGACCGTCTATCTCCACCGGATGGAATCTTGCCAGATATTCCTTCACGAAGCCGAGCGGATCAGAGGTCTTTTCCCGCTTCAGAGTTCCGTCCGCGGAAACGATTTCAACCGTTTCTCCCTTTGAGCGTATGACCTCGGACGGATTGGAACCGAGGAAGCTGTACCGTGCCCATTTTTCCCCACCTTCGATGCTCTCCAGCAGAAAGGCATAACGGCCGTCGTCGATTTTCTTGAAGGCGCTGACCGGCGTATCCATGTCCGCCATTATTTCGCGATAAACCGGGATGAGATTGCCCCGGGTCGTGAGGGTCGTAAAGGTCTCATAATCGGGATAGTACATTGGTGCTCCGGAGTGACTGAAATGATTGCCGGCGGCAATTGCCGGTGTCATGGATTGTGTAAGGCAGACAACGTTTTTTTGGGAAAAATCACACTAACATAGCCCAATTATGCTGTCAAGAAATGGCCTTCGCCGTTTTGCCGGGCAGTAAAATTATGCCTTGCAAAAAAGAATTGCAGTGATTACCTTTTACGAGTTGAAAAATCAATATTCAGTATTCATGCAAGGAGAGACTGACAGATGGCAAAGGTTACGAAACACTTTCAGACTGAGGTCCAGCAACTGCTCGACCTTGTGATCCATTCCCTTTACTCCAACAGGGATATTTTCCTGCGGGAACTTATTTCAAACGCGTCGGATGCAATCGACAAGGCCCGTTTCGAATCCCACACCAACCCGGCGGTTCTGGAAAACGATCCGGACTGGAAGATAAAACTTATACCGGACAAGGATGCCGGTACGCTCACCATCAGAGACAACGGCATCGGCATGAGCATGGAAGAGGTGGAGTCCAACATCGGAACCATTGCCAAGTCCGGCACCAGGGCCTTCCTGGAAAATCTGAAAGGTCAGAACATCAAGGACCATCCCGAGATGATCGGCCAGTTCGGTGTCGGTTTTTACGCTTCTTTCATGGCTGCCGACAAGGTAACCCTGGTGACCCGCCGCGCGGGGGAGAGGACCGCCGCAACGCGCTGGGAATCTGTCGGAGACGGCTCATATACCATTGAAGAATGCTCTAAAGAGACAAGGGGTACCGACGTCACCCTCCACCTCAAGGAGGATATGCGGGAATATCTTGACGAGTGGCGTATTCGCTCCATCGTCAAGAAATATTCTGACTATGTCCAGTATCCGGTCACCATGGACATAACCCGGGAAGAACTGCCCCAGGGGATCGACGGCAAGCCGATCGAGGGTGCGGAAAAGATCAAGAAAACGGAGGAAGAGACCCTCAACTCCATGAAAGCGATCTGGACCCGCCCCAAGAGCGAGATCACCGAGGATGAGTACAACGAGTTCTACAAGCATATCTCCCACGATTTCAACAACCCTTTTCGGACGATACATTACGCGGCCGAAGGGACCAGCGAATTCAAGGCGCTGCTTTACATCCCCGAGCAAAAGCAGTTCGACCTTTTTCTCCACGATCCACATCGCAAGGGTGTGCACCTTTATGTAAAAAGGGTTTTCATCACCGACCGCTGCGAGAACCTGCTCCCAGAATATCTGCGCTTCGTCAAGGGCGTGGTCGATTCCAGTGACCTACCGCTGAATGTCTCCCGCGAAATTCTCCAGGAAGACGTGCAGATCAAACGGATCCAGAAAAATCTCGTCGGAAAGGTTCTCGGCACACTCGCCGAGATGAAGGAAAAAACGCCGGAGGACTATCTGAAGTTCTACGGGGAATTCGGTGCCGTCCTCAAGGAGGGTATCCACTTCGATCATGCCAACAAGGAGAAGCTGCAGGAATTGTTGCTCTACCAAAGCTCGAAGACCGAGCCGGGGAAATACGTTTCACTGAAGGAATACGTGGAACGGATGCCGTCCGCTCAAAAGGAGATCTATTATATCACCGGTACCGACAGGAGTGCCGTGGAGAACTCACCACACCTGGAAATATGCCGAAGGAAGGACTACGAGGTCCTCTTCCTGATCGACCCCATAGACGAATGGGTAGCCCAGAGCCTCATGGAATACGACGGCAAGAAACTGAAGTCGGTCCTCAAGGGTGAGCTGGAGGTCGATACCGAAGAGGAGAAAAAGGAAAAGGAAGTCAAGCAGGAAGAAGCGAAAAAGCAGTACCTGGGGCTCCTTGAATTTATCAAGGACAAGCTGGCCGAAAAGGTGCAGGAGGTACGATTGTCCAGCCGCCTTACCGACAGCGCCTGCTGCCTGGTAGCCGACGAATACGGCATGAACGCTCACATGGAGCGGATACTGAAGGCCATGAACCAGGACGTGCCGGAATCGAAGCGGATACTGGAGTTGAACCCCGACCACGCGATCATGCAGATATTGAACAGGCTGTATGAACAGGACAGGGGAAGCGGCAAATTGGCCGATTACTGCGAACTGCTCTACGATCAGGCGCTACTCACGGAAGGTTCGCCCATCAAGGACCCGCTCCGGTTTACGAAGCTGATCAGCGAGCTCATGGTATTCGAAGGCGAGGCGCTGGTGGAGAAGAAATAGTAAGCTGTTCTGCAAATGTTGCTTGATGTAGGGGCGATCCTTGTGATCGCCCTTTTTGCGGGCAAACACAAGGTTTGCCCCTACAAAAAGCCAATCCCCTGTTTGCGCTTCAGCGGAGGGTTGTCATTCCCGATTCACACCTCTATCCTGAATTCTGCGCCGCCCTTGATATTTTTCGCGCTCAGCTTCCCGCCCATGTGTTTTTCCACGATGGTTTGCGACATATACAAGCCCACACCTGTGCCTTTGCCGAGTTCTTTTGTGGTAAAGTAAGGTTCGAATATTCTGTCCATGATCTCATCGGGAATGCCTCCCGCATTGTCCGAGAGGGTAACCATCGTTTTGTTTTTCCGGCGGAATACCTTGATAGTGATCAAAGGACTTGCGACTCCCCTTTCGAGAAAAACATCCTTTGCATTGCTCAGGATATTGAGAAGCACCTGCGCGTATTCGTTCGGGTATCCATTCACGGTGAGATCGTCGGCGGCCTCGACGACAATGTTAATGTTATGATACCGCATGCTCGGCTCAACAAAAGAGAGGGTTTTCTGGATCGCGTCAACCAGGTGAAAGACCGTTTTGTCCTTGTCGGGTTTGAAGAAGTTCCGGAAATCGTCGATGGTTTGGGACATGTACTGAATCACTTTCATCGCGTGCTGAATGGTCTGGTCCAGAAACTCATCCGTAAAATTCCCGTGCTGATAAGTTTCGCCCAGATTCTGGACAAGGAGGGACACCGTGGTTAATGGCTGACGCCATTGGTGGGCGATGTTTCCGATCATCTCACCCATTGCCGCCTGCCGGCTCTGCTGGATCAGCATGTAGTCTTTCTGCCGATTTTGCGCGACCTCCTCATCGACCCTTTTTCCCAGCACCCTGGTGATCTGTTTGAGCTCCAGATGTTTTCTCTTCAGAACCTCCTCGGCCTTTTTGCGGGTTGTCACGTCCTGGGCCGTTCCTATGATCATGAGGGGGTTTCCTTCATCATCGGTTATTGCCTTCCCCTGCGAGTGAAGAATCCGGACCGTGCCGTTCGGACGCACTATTCTGTGATACAGGGAAAACTGGTTCCGGCTCCTGTAGGCCGTCTCTATGGCTGCCTTGAAAGGTCCGAGATCGTCGGGATGAATCAGCTTCAGAATTTCCTTGAACGTTAGCCGGAATATATTCGGGTCGAGATCGCATATCCTGTACAACTCGTCGGACAACAGAAATCTGCTGGTTTGCAGGTCATATTCCCAGCTGCCCAGATGGGCTATTTGCTGAGCCTGCGCCAGCTGCATCTCGCTTTTTTTCAATTTTTCTTCGGATTGCTTGCGCTCCGTGATGTCCCGTGTGACCTCAACCACGCCGACGAGAGTCCCGTTTTCGTCCTTGACCGGAAAGCCTCTGACATACCAGATCCTCCCATCGGGTGAGGTGATTTCACCTTCCCTCGGCTCGCCGGTTTTGAGGGCTGTCACTACCGGGCATCCATCGCAAGGCCCTGTATCCTTCCTCCAGAGATCATAACAATGGAGGCCCGCCAGGGAGGCGGACAGCTTTCCGATCGAGTCCACCGCCGCCTTGTTGGCCCATGCGATCCTGAAGTCAATGTCGCGATAAATGACGAGTTCGGCGACACTGTCGAGAATCAGATCCTTCTCCCGTTCGGACCTGCGCAATGCCTCCTCTGCCTTGACGCGGTCGGTAATGTCGTAGGCCAGAATATAGAAACCGAGGACGGTACCTGTATCGTCCCTATGGGGAACCAGCGTTACGTGAAGATGACACTCAAAATGGCCCTTTGAAAATTTCGTTTCAAAGGTGACTTCATTTCCCTTGAGGGCCGACTGTATATATCTCTCGACCTTGCCGTACAATGACTCACCGAATAGGTCCCTGATATTCCTGCCGACGATCTCTTTCGGGTGAAAGCCAAACCATTTTTCGTGCCATTTGTTGACAAAGCGTAAGTTCTGCTGTGTATCCACATAAGAAATATTCGCAGGCATCGCATCGAGAATAAGACGGTATCGCGTCCGTATCTCGTTCAGTTCCGTCCGGAGACTTTCAAAGTCGGTTATATCAATAGAAAAGGAAACAAACCTGTCACTGTTGCCGCGTGGTTCTTTAACCAGATACTGGTCTTTTTCATCTTCCGCGGCTTTTCTCTCCCTCTCTTCCAGTCTGGCAATTCGCAGGGAAAGCCTATTTATTTCATTAAGGAGCTCGTCGCGTGATTTGTCTTCGTATGCCATTGACTGATCCTCGCCTGTCGCATGCATGTTGACCATCTTTATGTTGCCGTCCCGCAGCCGTGTGAAGTGTTGCATGCGATCAGCTGCTTTTTTGTTGATGAAAAAGCTGTATGACAATCGGATAATTGCTTGAAAAATATACGCAATAGTACCACTTTTTTTTCTTTCACGGGAAAAAAACTATTGGTCGCGGAGGAATTTCCTTCAGGTGGGTGCAGTTAATACTGGATACGGGTCGACGTTTTCCTATAAATTCCAAATTCCGCAGTGTCAGTCCGGCTTCAGCAGCGCGAATCGCCGCAATTCCTCGCGCGTCCAGAGAGAAAAGCCGGCCTGCGTTCCTATCGTTACAACGGCTATGACATAGTCCGGATCCGTGAATGTGATGCGACCCGGTGTGCCTGTTTTCTCCAGCGCCTCCAGAAGGTGCTCATCGAGAAAGCGCTCCTCTTCCATGCTGGAAAGACGGCCTTTGAATCCTCTGCGCCGCATTCGCACATGAAAACTCTTGCCGGCAAGGATGGGAACCCATTGTGAAACGATTTCCCTGGCCTTGACTTCAAACATTTCCGGCGACTGGAAGTTGAAGGTATGGGTTACGGGTACGAACCGGGCAATCAGGTTCGCGATATCCGGATCCTCGGCGAGCTTCCCGTGCAGAAGCTCCAGTGCACGCCGAATATCCTCGACCCGCATGACGAGAACATTGAAAAAATCGGTTTTGGCGACCAGGCCCATTGTTTCCAGGAATTTGTATCCCTTGGAAAATCCTGCCTCGTGAACCGTGACCACCACGTTCCAGTCGTGCATGAATCCCTCCGGAGCCTCATTTCACGTGATGGAATACTGAAAGCCGGTTGGCCCCCATTTAGTATAATCCGCGAATTCTTTTATTCAACCATCAGACGAAAAAACAGGTCCCCGGAAATCAGCGAACTGAATTCATATAATGATGGAAAATATGGGATCAGTCCTTGATTTCATCATGGTTGACGAAAAAATCTATTTATGCTCTACTCGTCTGGTGGAATCTTCAGCCTACATAGCCCTTGGATCGAACCTGGGAGACCGGGAGTTGAACATGTTGCGCGCCATCGCCGAAATCGGCAGATTGCCGGGTTCGAAAATAAGGGCAATATCGGCCTGCTACGATACACAGCCGGTCGGACCGGTCGAGCAGGATAATTTCCTAAACTGTGTATTGCGTCTCGAAACCGCACTGCCGCCAGTCGAGCTTCTGAACGAACTGCAGCGTATCGAGACGGATGTTTTCAAAAGAAAGAGAACGGTTCAATGGGGTCCTCGCTCCATGGATCTGGACATTCTTTTTTACAATGATGTCACCATGGCGGAAGACAACCTCACAATTCCCCATCCCCGCCTGCATGAACGACGCTTCGTCCTCACACCGCTGGCCGAAATAGCCCCCGACCTGCTGCATCCGAAACTTGGCAGAAGCATTGCCGAGATCCTCCGCACACTGAACAGTACCGAACGGGTCGTCAAGGTATAGGAAACATATGATACGGTTGATTTTCGTTCTCCTGATCGGGTATTGTGTATATCTGATCATCAAGGGAGCCATGAGAAAAACGGCCCAATCCCGTCCCGTCGGCAGGCAGGAGGGCGAAATTACCCACAAGGACCCTGTATGCGGGGTTTATGTGACAGAGGAAGACGCCGTGGTCGGCAGACTCGAAGGAAAAAAAATATATTTCTGCTCCATGGAATGCCTGGAGAAGTACCGGAAAAAACTGGAGAACAAATCCTGAGACTGAAGGGGAATGCATCGCTGCAACCCCGTTAATCCCATACAAACAGAGAGAGAAAGAGGAGGAATAGAATGAAGTTTTTTATCGACACGGCCAACGTGGATGAAATAAAGGAAGCACATGCGCTCGGCCTTGTGGATGGAGTCACCACGAACCCTTCGCTGATTGCCAAGTCGGGACGGAATTTCGTGGAAGTCATCAAGGAAATAACCGGGATCGTGGACGGACCGATCTCCGCCGAGGTTGTCGCTCTGGACCATGAGGGCATGATCCGCGAAGGTGAAGAACTGGCAAAGATTCATCCGAACATCGTGGTCAAGGTTCCCATGACTCCGGAAGGACTGAAGGCGACGAAGGCACTCCATGCAAAGGGAATAAAAGTCAACGTAACCCTGATTTTTTCCCCCGTCCAGGCGCTTCTCGCCGCCAAGGCCGGCGCTGCCTACGTTTCTCCCTTTGTCGGCAGGCTTGACGACATATCTCAGGACGGAATGAACATTGTCGATGAAATTCGCACTATTTTCGACAACTACGGATATGAAGCGGAAATCATCGTGGCCAGCGTCCGCAATCCGGTCCATGTGCTCGATGCCGCGCTCATCGGTGCCGATATCGCCACCATACCTTACTCGGTCATGATCCAGCTCAGCAAACACCCGCTGACCGACATCGGAATCGAGAAATTCCTTAAGGACTGGGAAAAGGTACCGAAATAGATCCTGACTGCAGATTGCACCAAAAAACCCGGAGGTTTCAGAAGCCTCCGGGTTTTTTTGCCGTTTTCAATCGACCATGGGTCGATATTTTGCCGGACTGTTGAAGACAGTCTGTTTCTCCTTGTAAAACAGGCCCTACCGCTTCTTTTCGGGTTTATCCGCTCCTTTCATTCCATCAAGAAAATGCAAGATCGCCAGGACGGGATGGTACATCATCATACGTGGTCCGGCGTAACGCATCACACAGCGGATCTGTTCACGCATCGCCGGTTTGTAACAATGAATGGGACACTTGCCGCAGGTTGGCTTGTCTCCCCCGTACGGGCACCTGTAAATACGCTCCATGGCGTAGTCCAGCAATTGCCGGCATTCTTTGCATACGGCGCCATCGGTATGGTGCCGGCCTCGACAGTAGATGCCGATCATACGCTTGATGGTGTTCTTTTCACGGTTTATGCGATCCTTGCCGGTGTACATTGCTCACCTTCACAACTTTCACGGTCTGTAATATTTCGAGATGTTTCCTCAATTTGTCCTACGGGCCTGAACCGGACGAAGATCCATCATGCGCCTTCAGCCAACCGTTATCCGAAATGGAACTCATCCGACAGATATCAGTCTGTTGTCTGTGGTAAAAATTTGCAAGCCTATTTTGAAACGTGGAGGAAACCGGTAATCCATATTAAGTTGGTTGGAGTAGCCATAAGTGCTAATGTTTTTTGCGGATTTGACGAAA
>DATEVI010000381.1:0-3718 GCA_035281865.1 Geobacteraceae bacterium
AAGATAGGCCTTTTTGCGCGTTGCGTCCCTTACCGCAAGAATGATTTTGGGTTTCACGAATAGGTCCCAGCAGCTGTTTGATTCTGAATGGTTCAACAGATCCTCCGGCATCACCTATTTCTTCAGCAATCCCAGTGTTGAGATCACGTCAAGAAGCTTTTCTTTGGAAACGGGTTTGACTACATAGGCCGCCGACTGGAAGGCGCAGAACGACTCCATGGCATCCTGGGGAGAGTTGAGGGCAGTCAGCATCACAATTCGAACGCCTTTGCCCGCTTGAATTCCCTTGGCCTTTTCAATCGACCTGATGGTCTTGGCCGTCTCGTGACCGTTTATTCCGGGCATCATGATGTCCTGAAAGATCAGATCATATGGCGCATCGCTCTGCAAAGCCTCTGTGAATCCGGCAACGCCTTCTTCACTATTGGCGGCCTCGTCACATTCGGCCACATCACCGAGCAAAGTGGCGACGAAGTCACGATTGAACTCATCGTCGTCGATGATAAGACATTTCATAAGACTACCTCCTTTTGGTACGCTGCTTCCCGGATAGTTGATTTATCGTCTGTCAAATCGGCAGTATTGTTCCTGAATAATTCAAAGGCGTTTTCAAGGGATGAACAGAATTGAGGGATGTCAGCAGAACCCGATTTGGCTGCGGACTCAATTTTCTGCGAAATTGCCTGCAACATGCCTGCCCCGATGTTGGCGGCAGCCCCCTTAAGACTGTGAGCATGCAAGTGTATATCGTCGTAATTTCCCTTTTCAACCGAATTTCTCAAGGCCGCCAGGCGATTGGCTGTCGTGCGGATGAATTTCACAGTCAGCCTCTCAAGGTGTGCTTTATCCCCGCCAAGCCGTTCCAGGAGGCACTGCATGTCGAAAATAGTCTCAGCATCATTGGGAATTGAGTGTTCCATAGTAACGGTGGTAAAAACAGCCGCTTCTTTTCCGGACAACCATTTTTCAATCACTGCGCGCAACTGCTCTGCATCTAATGGTTTGCTCAAATAGTCATCCATGCCTGCTGCAAGGCATTGTTCGCAGTCTCCTGAAATCGCATTGGCGGTAAGGGCGATAATAGGGGTGTGCTGCCGACTCCCCAGCCTGGCATTTTCCGTCGCTTCCCGATCCCGGATCATCCTGGCGGCAGTAAAACCGTCAACTTCGGGCATCTGGCAGTCCATGAAAATCATGTCGTATGACCCGCTGAATGCCGACCGGACTGCCTCCTGCCCGTTTGCGACAAGGTTGACCTTGCAGCCGAGCTTTTCAAGCATAAACAAGGCGACATCCTGGTTGATCACGTTGTCCTCGGCAACCAGGACGGTGGCCCCGATCTTTTCGCTCACCCCGCCTGTCCCGGCTCCCCTGAGTGTTTCCTGCCTTGACATCTGTCGGTTCTCGTCCGGCTGATGCTTCCGCAGGCGGGCAGTGAACCAGAACGTCGAGCCTTTCCCCGGACTGCTCACAACACCGATTTCCCCTCCCATCATTTCAGCAAGCTGCCGTGCGATCGCCAGGCCCAGGCCGGTTCCGCCGTATTTGCGGGAAGTGGAGTTGTCGGCCTGTGAGAAGCTCTGGAAAATGAGTTCCTTTGCTTCGGGTTTTATACCGATTCCTGTGTCGCTGACGTCAAAATGCAGCAGCACCTTGCCATCGCTTTCCTCTTTGACGATGGCGCTCACCACCACTTCTCCATCATCGGTAAACTTGACCGCATTGCCGACAAGATTGATGAGAATCTGCCGTAGGCGAACCGGATCCCCTTCCACAAAATCGGGCACATTGGAGCGGATCAGGTATCTTAGTTCGATTCCCTTGCGCCCTGTTTCTTCCGCAAACATATCCACAGTTCCGGCGATGGTTTCGTGCAGGCCGAACGGGATATTCTCCAGGTCCATGCGGCCTGCTTCAAGCTTGGAAAAGTCGAGAATGTCATTGATTATCCGCAGGAGCAATTGACCGGAATGACGGACCGTATCGGCAAACCTCCGTTGCTCGGGAGACAGCTCGGTTTTAAGAAGAAGACTTGTCATGCCCAGCACGCCGTTCATCGGGGTGCGGATTTCGTGGGACATGGTCGCCAGGAACTCGCTCTTTGCCTTGCTCGCCAGGCCGGCCTGCTCCGCCAGATCGCTGGCATGGGCCAGGGACTGTTCCAGCCGGCTGTTAACCGATTCCAGTTCCTTTGTCCTGGAACGCACCATGACCTCAAGTTGAAAGCGCCTTGTCACCACTCCGTTGAGGTTTGACGCAATGATGAGACTCAGTATCGCTCCCAGCGGCAGGATCAACCAGTACCAGTAAGAGCGGTGCTCGGCGACGAAGGCCGAGCCGGGGACAATCGTAACCCTCCAGTCGCGACCTGCAAATTCCAGAAACCGTTCATAACGTGCCAAAGATGCGCCATGTTTCCATTCGTTAGAGTCAAATCGGGGATCATGCCTGTATAAAAAACGATTGTCTAGCGATGCAGACATGTCCTCCACTACAAAAGGCAGTTCGACCGACGGTATGTCGCTTACTGCGTTCCGCACCACATCGCCGGTCCTATGGACTCCGACCGTAAAGCCGCGCAAGGCACGGCGACGCTCCGGGACAGTGACGGGATGGACTTTGCCTCCATAGACCGGAAGAAACACCAGGTAACCCGTCTGTTTTCCCTTTTCGTGCAGCAGTCGGAGCGGTGCGGTGGCGACCGCCTCGCCTTCGTCCCGGGCCTTTTCCATGGCTGTCCGGCGAACCGGATCAGACAAGAGATCAAAGCCCAGGGAAGCCTCGTTCCCTTTCAGGGGGGAGGCGTAATAAACTGGATAGTACTCATTACGGACGGCCGCCGGCACCAGATTTCCATTCTTATCCTTCTCCCTGAAATGAAAACCGTCCAGACCATCCTTTCGCGCCATCACTTCGTACCTGATTCTTTCACTTCGAGGCACACGGGGTACCCATTGCAAAGCCTGCGTGGTGCAATCATCTCTGGCCATGGGGTCGGCAAAGCTGGTGGCTGAATGCCGGTCCATCGACAGCGAGTTTTCATGGAACCGGTTTAGATCATCGAGATCTTCCAGGGAATGCCGCACGGTCTGACACACGGCTTCTGCCCTGGAAAATGCCTGGCGCCGGAACATCGTGGAAAAGTCTTCCAGGGCGTCCTGGCGTGCCGCAAAAAAAAGGGTAATTGTAATAATTCCGCCGGTCAGTCCTGCCACTGCCGCCGTGCCCCAGCGCACTATGATCGGTGCTTTTTCACGGGCGGCAAGGGTGTTAAGTCGCAGCCTGAAATTTATCGAGCAGGCGAATCCCAGATACACAGCCAGGCAGAGGCCGCAGATCAGCCCGGCATAGGCGAGCTGAGTCGCTCTCACGGCGGCGGTGAACTCGCTCGCCTCCATGTCCGCCCCCAGCATAGTCGTGACCAGCCCGGTACGCTGGTTGCGCAGAGGAACAAGTGCGGTGATAAATGTTCCCCATCGATCGGTTTCCGGGCCGATGATAGTGTCTTCTCCCCGCTCGAATGCCCGATGGAACTCCGCAGTGGCCTCATCGTAGACCTGCCCGGGTGGCGACTCGTCCGGACTGCCGGGTGCTTCGGAGTCTACCTGAAAGACAAGGTGTCCATTCACCATTCGCATCAGGTAAAGAAACCTTGCGTGCGGCATTGTGCCTCGCATCACCCGGAACTGTTCCTTCAGGCGCAGGTAATGTGGGTTTA
>DATEVI010000382.1:0-4096 GCA_035281865.1 Geobacteraceae bacterium
ATCGCCACGGAGTCGCAATCGTGCCGGGTGAGGCGAAAACTGCTTCCTGGGCCTTCAGGGAAGCGATGAGGAGGCTTGGGGAAAAGGATCCGGCGAGGCTGAGAATTTTCAAATTCCAGGCATGGACCGTTTCCACCAGAACGCAGAAATGACCGCAAATTAACAGGAGTGTGCAGGTTCTTCAGAATTAACGGCTTGTTCGTAAATTACTGCCTTGATTTGTTGATATTCAAATGGAATGGGGAGGGCGAATATGAAAATGAATTTTCCGGGAATTGCCGTTGTCCTTGCAGTGCTGCTGATTTTGCCATGTGTTTCGTCTCAGGCAAAAGAACAGAAAGGCGCTATTGAAGGGAGCGTCTACTCGGCCGAGACCAACCAGCCGATAAAGGACGCACTGGTAAGGTTGCAAAGGCAACATCCGAAAAGGCCGCCGGTGCGCGTGGATGCAGCCACCGATGCTGCCGGGAAATTCCTCGCCCCACTCGATACCGGTACGTACCGGTATACCGTTGCCTCCCCGGGGTTCGCCCTGTTCGAAGGAGAGGTTGCGGTCCCTGCGGAAGCGCCGGTGAAGCTATCGATCCCTCTGAACAGGGAGGCGGTGATCCAGGGAAGAATCGTTGACCCGTCGGGCAAGCCATTGTCGGGCGTTGCCGTGTCGGTCGGGAAGGGACTGGAAAGTGTTACCGACGCAAATGGCGCTTTCCAGATCGGGGGGGTTGATGCCCGCGGATACGAAGTGCGGATACTGCATCCGCGATTGGTTGGCGAAAAACCGCTCTTCGTATCCCTGAAGGCGGGAGAGAAGATGGATCTCGGCGACATTACCGTGCGCAGGAGCGGGACTCTGATAATAAAGATGGTTGCCGGAAAGGAAGGTTCTCTCCGGAGTATTGACCGGGCCGATGTTTATCTCTCGGGAGAAGCCGGCAACAGGTGGGGACGAACCAACAAAAAGGGTGAAATAACCTTTGCCGGGCTGCCACCGGGGTTTTATTCCATTAATTCCTACGATGAGCGGATCGTGGATCCCCAGATGAATGTCGAGGTAAAGGAGGGGAAGCGCTCTTTCATAAAGCTTGAAGCCGCGCTCAGACCGCCCTCGCTCTCATTTGAAAATACCGACAGTGTCTTTCTTCCCTCAAGGCAGGTGAAGCTGCAGCTACGTGGCCTCTGGATCGACAGGGTACAGGTGACCTTATACAGCGTTGATGTCGACCGGTTCCGTGCGGGGAGCGTGGATACCGACAAACCGGACGCCATTCCCCAGGATTTTCTTGCAAAAGAGCGCGCGTTTACCGTTGCCTTGAGCAGACAGAGGGGCGCCCATTCAAAAAAAGCGGTGGTTCAACTGCCGCCTCTCCGACCAGGAATATATGTAGTTGACGCCGTTTCCGGCAAAACCACGACGCGCACCCTGTTTCTTGTAACCCGGCTCGGTATCGTGGCCAAGGCGTCACCATCCGGGACCCTCTTTTATGCCGTTGACCTGGTTGACGGAAAGGCCCTGCAAGATGTTGAGATACAGGCGTTTTCTCAGCATCGGCATGGTGCGGCAGATTCAGTTTTCAGCGCCAAAACGGATGCGAACGGGCTCGTTGAATACGGCGCGCCAGGGCAGTCCGTGAAAATTATCGGATTCAAGGACGGCAATTCCGCCTTTCTGAATCTCACCCAAAATGCCGAAGAGCGCATGGGACACGGCCTCACAGCCTATCTCTACACCGAGCGGCCCGTCTATCGACCGGGCCAGACCGTCTATTTCAAGGGAATCGTCCGCAAAAGGGTCGGCGAGGAATACGCCTTGCCGGGCCTGGAAAAACTTCGAGTAACCATCACGGACAGCCAAAACCAGTCGGTCGTCGAACAGGATTATGCGGTGAATTCTTCCGGATCGTTCAACGGGGAGTTCAGTCTTCCGAACAACCCCTCACTTGGTGATTACACGCTGCGGGCGGAAGCCGGGCAACAGAACTGGCAGACTTTCTTCAGTGTCCGTGAATACCGCAAACCGGAATTCGAGGTGACACTGACGTCGCCGCACAAATTCCGCGTGGCCGGCGACACGGCGGAATTGTCGCTGCAGGCGCGGTACTATTTCGGCGCACCGGTCGCGGGCGCCAAAGTCCGGTACCGCATCTATTCACGGCCCGCATATGCCGCTTTCCCGGGAGACCAGGAGCCGTCGGGACCGGCCGATGTAGATGATGATGGCGATTACGCGGCCGGGTATTCCGATTTTCTCGGGGAAGGGGAGGCTGTTACCGATGAAAAAGGGCAGGCCAAAATACCCGTCTCGACCGGACAAACCAATGTCCCCCTGACTTATACCATCGAAACGGATGTGATCGACATTGCCTCTCGGCAGGTATCCGCATCGGCGAGCTTTCTGGTAACCCCTTCGCTGGTCGCCCTCGATATCCGCTCGCACAGCTATCTGGCCGCACCCGGCAAGCCGGTCGAGTTTTCCGCCCGCACCCGGACCTGGGACGGCAAGCCGGTGAAAACCCGCGTTTCGGTCGCCGTCGAGGAACAATATTTCGACAAGAGGACCCATATAACCTCATACCGCAAGGTGGAACAGATGGAAATCCCGACCGACGCAAGCGGGCAGGGGCAATTTCATTATTCCTTTCCACGCCCGGGCCACTGGCGCGTTACGGCGGAAGCCTCCGATGAACTGGGACGAAAATCCGCGGTGCACGAATGGGTGTGGGTCTGGCGGGAGGGACATGCCTGGGATTCTTCCTATCGTGAACTGGAGACCGAGTTCGACGGAAAGTCTTACAAACCGGGCCAAACCGCACGGCTTATCGTGAGGAATCCTGCAGCGGGAGCGAGCCTTCTCCTTACCCTGGAAGGAAGGGAAGTTTACCGGAGACGGGTGATCGGTTCGGCAGGCTCGGTCGAGGTTGTGGACATTCCGGTCATCAAGGAATACGCACCGTATCTTTTCGTTTCCACAACAGTGGTAGCCAACGGCCGTTTTTACACCCGTACAAAAATGCTCAGGGTTGATCACCAGGGCCACAAGCTGGATGTGACGATCAATCCCGACAAGCCGGTGTATGGGCCGGGAGAAACTGTGCGCCTGACAATGACAGCCACAGACCCGGAGGGATCAAAACCGCGTGCCGCCGAGCTTTCCCTTGCAGTCGTGGACGAAGCTATCTACGCGGTTTCTCCGGAAAAAAGGGAGGACATTTACCGATTTTTCCGGGGTACCAGGGAACATCTGGTGATGACACTCAATTCGTTCCCCAGGGTCTACCTGGGGGGAGCGCCGAAAGCTGAAACCGCGGCGCCCGCGGCCGAGGAGCAATTGAAGGGGATCAAGGTTCGCAAGGTTTTCAGGGATACCGCCTTCTGGATGCCGATCCTTGAGACCGATACCGAGGGACGTGCCGCAGCCGAATTCGTCCTGCCGGACAATCTGACCACATGGCGTGTCACTGCCGTCGGGCACACGGATGAAAGTGATTTCGGCACCGGACGGAAAAAATTCATTTCCCGACTCGATGTCATGGCCTGGTTGCAGCCACCCCGGTTTTTCATCCAGGGGGATGAGCTGAAAATTCCCGTCGTGGTAAACAATATGACCACCCATGCAACCGATGTGGCGGGCCGCTTTGAAGCCGAGGGGCTGACCCTGCTCGGTGAGGGGAGCTTTTCCGGGAAGATTTCGGCGGGAGGGGCCATGCGCCGCGATTTTCCCGTAAAGGCCGGCAATCCTGGATTGTCTCTGCTTCGTATCCGTGCTGCTGCGGGAGAAAGAGGAGATGCCATGGAACTGGAGGTTCCGATCCTGCCCAGGGCCATGGAGCGTGAATCCCGCGGCAACATCGTGCTGCGCGGTATTGCCGGAGAAGCTGCCGTGGAGTTTCCCAACGAGGCCCTGGCGGAAGGCTCGTCATTAACTATAAACCTCGCTCCCACCCTGGCTGCAAGCCTGGGCGAAAGCCTTGGCCCTCTGGTGGATTTTCCTTACGGCTGCGTAGAGCAGACCATGTCCCGCTTTTTGCCCGCGGTGTACGTCCGCAATCTCCTCGGCTCAGGCCGCTTCTCGCTTGAAAAGGATGTCGCGGACAAGCTG
>DATEVI010000383.1:0-4171 GCA_035281865.1 Geobacteraceae bacterium
TGATCGTTGGAGGCACCGGCGGTTATTCAGCCAGTGCCGAGCAGCCGGACGCCATGCCGGAGAGATATGAAAGCGGCACCATCAATACTCCCGGAATAGCCGGCCTGAAGGCAGGTGTCGACTTCATCCTTTCAACGGGGATAGAGGCAATACGGAAGAAGGAGTCCCTTCTCGTTTCCCTGATTTGTGAAGGTCTTCAGTCAATCGAGGGTGTCGTCCTGCACGGGCCTGAGAATCCGGAACATCACTGCGGGCCTGTTTCATTCAATGTTGAAGGTCTCGATTCTTCCGAAATAGGTTTTACCCTGGACAGGGAGTACGATATCAGCGTCAGGGTGGGTTTACATTGTGCTCCCGACGCACACAAGACCATCGGAACCTACCCCGAGGGTACTGTCAGGGTGAGCCCGGGCTTTTTCAACAGCGAAGATGAGATCGAAATATTTCTTGATGCCATGCGGCATATCGCCGGTAAGCGATAATTTCCGCATCATCACACTCCAAAAAAACTCCATTAAGATTATTGTGAAAGGGCACTATGAAACACTTCGTACTCGACACGAATGTACTGCTTTACGACCCGCATGCCGTTTTTAAATTCCAGGAAAACGAGATAATAATCCCCATAACCGTCATTGAGGAGATAGACCGCTTTAAAAAGGACATGAACGAAACGGGCCGGAATGCCAGACAGATATCCCGTATCCTCGACGATTTTCGCAACAGAGGCTCGCTGGCCATGGGAATTGATCTGGAAAGCGGGGGGAAGCTGCGCGTCGAACTGTATAATACGGAACTGGCAAAGCTTCTGCCTCCGGAGCTGAGTGAGCAGCGGGGAGACAACCGCATACTTGCCGTTGCCATGGATGTAAAGAAAAGGAACGGGCAGGCGCCGATCATCCTTGTCACTAAGGACACCAACCTGCGCATCAAGGCGGATGCGATCGGCCTGAGAGCAGAGGATTATGAATCGGATAAAGTCCAGATCGAAGAACTTTACACCGGATTTTCCGAGCTGGCGGTGAATCCGGACGTTATAGACCGGTTTTACGGGCAGGGATGGGTTGAGGTTCCTGATGCCCTGCACCCGAACCAGTTCGTCACTCTCAGAGACAACGATAATCCTTCCCATACCGCCATCGGCAAATATGATTCCGAACGGAAAAGGGTAATCCCCTTGATAAAGGTTGGGAAGGAAGGTGTCTGGAGCATCCACCCGAGAAACCGTGAGCAGCAATTTGCCCTTGATGCGCTGCTGGATGATAAAATAAGGATCGTCACCCTGGTGGGCAAGGCAGGGACCGGCAAAACCCTGCTCGCCATAGCCGCGGGTCTGCAGAAAGTCGCGGAAGATAACGTGTATAACCGCCTGCTGGTTTCAAGACCGGTATTTCCCATGGGCAGGGACCTCGGATTCCTTCCCGGCGATATAGAAGAGAAACTTGCCCCCTGGATGCAGCCGATTTTTGACAACGTCGAGCTTCTCCTGAGCGGGCATGAAGCCGAGAAGCGCCACAGCAAAGGCTACAGGGAACTCATGGCCATGGGTATCATGGAGATCGAACCGCTTACATATATAAGAGGACGTTCCATACCCAGTCAGTACCTCATTGTTGACGAAGCGCAGAATCTCACTCCCCATGAAATCAAAACGATCGTCACAAGGGCCGGTGAGGGGACCAAAATAGTGCTTACCGGCGACCCTTACCAGATAGACAATCCCTATGTGGATTCTTCCAGCAACGGTCTTACATATCTGGTTGAAAGATTCAAGGGCCAGGCGATTTCCGGTCATGTTACAATGACTAAAGGGGAACGCTCGCAACTGGCCGAACTGGCGGCGAACCTGTTGTGAAATGCAGGGAACGGACGGGGATTTTGTAGGGGCAACGGATACCACACAAGAAAGGTAAATCAGGGCGTGTTCTGCACGCCCTTGGTGCTTTTATGTTATTGCTTTCAGTAGAATCTTCATGTGATGAAACAGCCGCTGCCGTGGTCAGGGATGGCCGGACGGTGCTGTCGAACATCATAGCTTCACAGGTGGCCGTACATGCCGAATATGGAGGAGTTGTCCCCGAGATTGCCTCACGGAAACACCTTGAGGCAATCTCCTTCATTATAGAACAGGCTTTGCAGAAGGCTTCAGTGTCTTTCAACGACATAGAGGGAGTCTGCGTCACCAGGGGGCCGGGTCTGGCAGGGGCATTGCTCGTCGGACTATCTACGGCGAAAGCGATTGCCTATGCGCGGAGGTTGCCCTTTATAGGCATTCATCACATCGAGGGACATCTCTTCGCCGTATTTCTGGAACGACCGGTTGAATTTCCGTTTATTGCGTTGGTGGTCTCAGGCGGGCATACCCATCTCTACCGGGTCGATGGGTTCGGCCGTTACGGCATCCTTGGGCAGACCCTTGACGATGCAGCCGGCGAAGCCTTCGACAAAGTTGCCAAAATCATGGGGCTTCCTTATCCCGGTGGGGCGATTATCGATAACCTTGCGTCCAAGGGAGATCCGAAAAGTATCAAGCTGCCGCGTCCGCTTCTTAACGACGGCAGCTTCAATTTCAGTTTCAGCGGTCTCAAGACGGCAGTGCTGAACTATCTGCAGAAGAACCCCGTTTCGGACGACAGCCGGTTGCTTCAAGACCTATGTGCCTCATTCCAGGAAGCGGTCTGTGACGTACTTGTTCGCAAAACGTCTGATGCGGTGGCGGAGACTGGTATCAAGAGACTTGTCGTTGCCGGCGGTGTCGCGTGTAACAGCGGGCTGAGAAAGCGTATGAAAGAGCTGGCTTTGAAGGAAGGGATAGACCTGTCCATCCCCTCTCCTCTGCTGTGTTCCGACAATGCTGCGATGATAGCCGTGCCGGGTGACTATTACCTGGAAAACGGCATGCGAAGCGGGTATGAACTCGATGCCCGGGCTTCCTGGCCCCTGGACTCCGTTTCTGAAGAATTTCATAGGGGCTCATAGTGGAAAAACTTCATGCAAAAAAATCATTGGGGCAGAATTTCCTTGTTGACGCAAACGTACTGACGCGGATTGCCAATGTCGTCAATATAAGTCCGGATGACCGAATCCTGGAGATTGGACCCGGCAAAGGCGCTCTTACGGCGTTCCTTGCGCAAGCGGCGAAACATGTGGTTGCGGTCGAACTTGACAAGAGGATGGTCGCATTCCTGCGCGAACAGTTCAATCAGGCGGGCAATGTGGAAGTGGTCGAGGACGACATCCTGGACACGGACTTTCACCGTCTTCTCGCCCAAAGGTGGGACGGCAAATGGAAAGCGGCCGCGAATCTTCCTTACAACATATCTTCTCAGGTACTTTTCAAATTTATCGACAACAGGACTTTCTTTTCCGAACTGGTGCTGATGCTGCAGAAAGAAGTGGGAGAGAGGCTGGTTGCCCGACCTTGTACCAAGGAATACGGTATCCTGTCGGTTTTCTGCCAGTTGTATTTTGACATTTCGCGTGAGTTGCTTGTCAGGCCGGGTTCATTCAGGCCGATTCCCAAAGTGGACTCGCTGGTTTTGAAGTTCCGGGTGTTGGAATCCCCGAGGGTTGACGTGGGGGATGAAATGTTTTTCCGTACAGTGGTTAAGGGCGCCTTTGCCAAGCGGCGAAAAACCTTATGGAACTGTTTGAAATCGGCCTTTCCGAATATTAGTGAGGAGCGCCTCAGGCAGATATTGCGTGATTGCCGGATCGATTCCCTTCGACGGGGTGAAACCCTCTCACTTGATGAGTTTGCAATTCTAGCAAAAGGTATTTTTGCAGCTACGCAATCCTGACGGAACAAATCCGGGTGATGCCGTAAGTAAAGCTGTGTGTTCGCTGAGAGTCGATAACAGGGGTTAATGTATAGTTCAACTGTGTCCGATCTCGGATACGTTAATGATCAAAATGTTAATAAGCTGGAACGTGAGCGAAATCGGCTTGAATGAGTACTGTAACAAGCGAATAATAACGCGAAGTTTCAGCTGGTAAAAATATTTTTTTGATTTCATGAAATTCTTGTTTGACTAAAGTCAGTTTTTATTATATAGAACAGGACACACAAGGCGTAAAAATAGGTTTATTAACACTATTAAACGAATAGGTTGGTTATGCAGACGAAACACAGGAAAACCGAAAAAGGCAAACGCCCCCTGTTGGATGGAGA